>DATKAG010000422.1:0-17450 GCA_035498355.1 Myxococcales bacterium
TCCGGCGATTGGCCGGTTTCCCGCAGCATGCGCGCATAGGGCTGCAGGGCCGCCCGCGCCAGGTAGTCGAACTCGCCGGTCTCCCAGTACGCCCGCACCCGCTGGTCGAACCCGCCCTCCAGCGCCGACCGGGCGTCGGCCGACAGCTCGGTCGGCCCCTTCTTCACGCAGTACTCGAGGACCGGGCGCGAGGCCGCGGCCACCGCCGGCAGCTCGACGGCGCGCACCTCCGCCTGCGCCTTCAGCAATCCCGCTGCGAATTGCAGCAGCCCGGAGGAACCTGGATGTTCCTGCGCGAGCTGCAGCGCCCGCTGCTCAGGATCGATCACCCGTCACGTCCCGGTACCAGCGCCGGTGGTGCAGCCGGGCCCATGGGCGGGTGACCGTCCCGCGCGTCATGGACTGGAAGGTTCCCGGCTCGGCGGCGGTGCCCAGGTAGATGTGTCCGACGATGGCCGCGAAGAAGCCGATGAAGCAGATGTCGTGCACCAGGATGGAGATCGACCGCAAGCCCTGGCCGAAGGAGGTGGGCCACCAGAGGACGATGCCGCTCAGGAGGATGAGGATCCCCGTCGCCACCACCATCCAGAAGAAGAACTTCTGGCCGGCGTTGTACTTGCCCACGTCCGGGTCGTCGCCCTCGCTCAAGCGCAGGTACTCCCCGATGTTGAACTTGTGGTCGGTCTTCTCGAACACCATCTCCTTCGCCCAGAGCACGAACATCACCAGCACCGAGGCCGCGAACGCCACCCCCATCCAGGCGTGCAGCCAGCGGCAGACGGAGAGGCCTCCGAAGAAGTGGGCCATCCAGCCGAAGACCGGCGACCAGATGGGCATCCCGGTGAACAGGGCGCCGAAGAAGAACACCGCCACCACCCAGTGGATGACCCGGGAGGAGAGCCGGTGCCGGACGATCTCGTCCCCGATGACCACGTCCTCGCGGTCGCGAGCCACCTGGATGGCAGTGGGCCCGGCGACCGGCGTCGCCCCGGGAATGCGCATCTCGCTCATACTTCACCTCCCGTCTGCCTGGAGGTGTCATTGGGCTTCTTGGGGCCGAAGGCCATGAAGTGCCCGATGGCGCCGAAGATCGCCGCCGCCATGGCCACGAAGCCGATGGGGTGGATGACCCTCTTCCACAGGCTGACGGTGGTGGGAACGGCCGGATCCGTGGGCAGGCCGTACCACTCCGGGTGATCGCCGTACTTGAGGATGGTGATCACCCCGGTGCCGCCCACGCCCTTCGGATCGTACACTGCCGCCTGCGCGAACCCGCCTTCCTTCAGTTGCTGCACCCGGTGCTCCGCCACCTGGAGGAGCGAGTTCTTGTCGCCGAACTGCAGGCAGCCGGTGGGGCAGGCCTTGATGCAGGCCGGCTCCAGCCCGACGGAGACGCGGTCCACGCAGAGCGTGCACTTCGCCATCTTGTTGGTGTTCTGCGCGTAACGCGGAACGTCGAACGGGCAACCCGTCTCGCACAGCCCGCACCCGATGCAGCGCTCCGGGTCGACATCCACGATCCCGTTGACGTACTGCACGATGGCGCCCGGCGCCGGGCAGGCTTCCAGGCAGCCCGGTTCGTCGCAGTGCATGCACTGGTCCTTGCGCAGCAGCCAGGAGAGCCCGTGCTCCGGCGTCTCCACCTCCCGGAACTGGATCAGGTTCCAGAAGTTCGCGGCCATCGTGGGCATCGTCTGGTAGGTGCCCGTCTGCTGCGTCTGCGCCAGCGGGAGGTCGTTCCATTCCTGGCAGGCGACCTCGCAGGCCTTGCAGCCGATGCAGGTGCTGGTGTCGATGTACTTGGCCACCGTCGGCAGCTTGCGCAGCCCGGTGCCCCCGCCTCGCAGGCTGGCGGAGGAGCGGCGGATCTCGAGTCCCTGGAGAGCCATTACGCCACCCCCTCCACCTTCTCGAGCTTGACGAGGAAGGTCTTGTACTCCGGGGTCCAGGTGTTCGGGTCCATGGCCGAAGGCGTCATGAAGTTCGCCAGTGGTCCGAGGTGATTCGGATCACCTTCGTACCCCCAGTGCAACGGGAACCCGATGTGCCAGATTCTCTTGCCGTCGACGCTGAGCTGATACAAGCGCTTCGTCACCATCGCCACGCCCTCGATGCTGCCGCGCGCGGAGGTGACCCGGGCCCGCGACCCGTTGGTGATGCCCTTCTCCTTGGCCAGTTCCTCCGGGATCTCGATGAAGAACCCGGGCTGCAACTGGTTGAGGATGTTGGTGTGGTGCGTCCAGTAGTGGTAGTGCTCCGTCAGCCGGTACGTGGTGGCGACAATGGGGAACTGGTCGCGCCCGCCGTAGACGTCCAGCTTGGTGCTGAACTTCTTCGTCGCCGGGTTCGACGTCACCTTCGGGTGAAGCAGGTTGTCCACCGCCGCCTCGATCGCCTCGTAGTGCTCGGCGAACGGCCCGTCGTTGAGCACCGGCGAGTACAGGCGCCCCACGCCCTCCGGAAGCATGATGAACGCCCCGAACGTGCCGGGCGGCGCGTCCGGCTTCATGTCCGGAACGTCGCCTACCCACTTCTCGCCGTTCCAGACGATGCCTGGCCGCGAGGGATCCCAGGGCTTGCCGTTCGCGTCGGCCGAGGCGCGATTGTACATGATGCGCCGGTTCGCCGGCCAGCTGAACGCCCACTCATGGTACATCCCCAGCCCCGTCGGGTCGGCGTTGTTGCGCCGCTGCGTGAGATTGCCGGCGCTGGTGTAGCAGCCGGAATGCAGCCAGTTGCCGCCCAACGTACTGCCGTCGTCCATGTACTGCGCGAAGCCGTCCAGCTGGTCGCCTTTGTGCTTGATGATCTTCGTCGGGTCCTTGGGATCGTGGATGTCGACCAGCGCCTTCCCGTTGATCTCCCTCAGGCACTCGGCGAGATCCGGCGCGGAGGGATTCGTGTAGCTCCAGTCCAGGTTGAGCACCGGGTCCGGATTGCTCCCGCCCTCCTTCTGGTAGAGGGCACGGACGGCGAGGAAGATGCGGGCCAGCACCTCCTGGTCCGTCTTCGCTTGTCCCGGGGGATCGATCGCCTTCCACTTCCACTGCAGCCAGCGGGCCGAGTTCGTGAACGATCCGTCCTTTTCGGCGAAGCTGGCGCAGGGCAGCTGGAAGACTTCCGTCTTGATCTCCGAAGAGGCCGGACCGCCGTACTGCTTCGTCTTGTTGGAGTCCCAGAAGGTGGCGGTCTCGATCTCGTGGTTCTCGCCCACCACCATCCACTTCAGCTTGGCGAGCGCGTTGATCATCTTCGTGCTGTTCGGCCCGATGGAGACGGGGTTCATCCCGAAGGTGATGAAGCCCTCCGGACCCGGCTCCTCGCCGCCCACGCGGGTCGACTTCCCCCGATACATGTCGTCGAAGATGTACATCCATGAGTAGTTGCCATCGACCTTCGGCATCCAGTCGTAGCCGAAGTCGTTCTCCTTCGTCGCCTTCGCCCCCCAGGTGGCCTTGAGCAGCGAGACGAAGAACTTCGGATAGTTCTGCCAGTAGTTCATCGACGGCCACGCTTCCTTGTTCAGCGTGGTCGGCGGCCCCTTCTCCAGGTACTCCTTCAGGGTGGTGAGCGCCCCCGTCGGCGTCTTCAGGTAGCCGGGGAGGATCTCGAAGGTCCCCGCCATGTCGGTGGCGCCCTGGATGTTGGAGTGGCCGCGCAGCGCGTTCACTCCGCCTCCCGGCCGCCCGATATTGCCGAGGAGCAGCTGCATGGTAGCGGCGGCGCGGATGATCTGCACGCCCACCGAGTGCTGCGTCCAACCCAGGGCGTACATGACCGTCCCGGCCCTCTGCGCATTGCCCGTCGAGGTGACGACCTCGGCCACCTTGAGGAACTGGTCCTTGGGGGTGCCGCAGATCTTCTCCACCATCTCCGGCGTGTACCGGTCCACGTGCTTCTTCAGGAGCTGCAGCACGCAGCGCGGGTGCTTCATGGTGTGGTCCACCATGTACGCCTTGGTCTTCGAATCCGCCTCGTATTGCCAGGAGTTCTTGTCGTACTCGCCCTTGCTCTCGTCGAACCCGCTGAAGAGGCCATCCTTGAAGTCGTACTTCTCGTTGATGATGTAGGGCCCGTTGGTGTGGATGCGGACGTACTCCTCGTGGAAGCGCCCGGTGTTCAGCGCGTGCCGCATGATGCCGTTGAGGAAGACGATGTCCGTCCCGGGACGGAGAGGAGCATACAGATCGGCAACCGCGGAGGTGCGCGTGTAGCGCGGGTCCACGGAGACGATCTTCGCGTTCCGGGTCTTTTTCGCCTCGATTGCCCACTTGAACCCGCACGGGTGGTTCTCTGCGGCGTTGGACCCCATGACCAGGACGACATCTGCATTCTTGATGTCGACCCAGCCGTTGGTCATCGCCCCGCGGCCGAACGTGGCGGCCAAACTGGCCACCGTGGGACCGTGTCAAACCCTCGCTTGTGAATCTCGGTACGGAATGCCCATGCCGGTGATGAACTTCCACTGCAGCCAGTTGTACTCGCTGGTGTCGGTGCACCCGCCGATCATGGCGATGCCCGGGGTGCGGTTCACCACCTGGCCCTTGGCGTTCTTGTGCACGAAGGTCCGGTCGCGCGTGTCCTTGATGTGGCGCGCGATCTGCGCGATGGCGTCGTCCCAGGAGATCGTCTCCCAGTGGTCCGAGCCGGGGCGGCGCACCTTGGGGACGGTGAGCCGGTTGGGGCTGTTGATGTCGTCGCGCAGCGTCGCGCCCTTGGGGCAGAGGGTCCCGCGGTTGATGGGGTGGTCGGGGTCGCCCTCGACGTGCACCACCGCGGGCTTCACGTTCTTGGCCTTGTCGCCCAGGGTGTGGATGATCACGCCGCAGGAGACCGCGCAGTAGGGACAGGTGCTGCGCGTCTCCGTGGTCCGGGCGATCTTCAATTCGCGCATCTCCGCGCGCGCGTGCTTGAGATCGAACCCGAGTGCGACCGCTCCGCCGACCGCTGCTGCCGAACCCTTCAGGAAGGTCCTGCGCTTCACGGGGGGGCTCCTTGTCGTAAGAACTGGAAAATCGGGGCGAAGACTGCTCCTTGGACGGCCGGATTGTCAATATGCCGCAGGACAAGACGCCGCACCGAGGCAGCTTAAGACTAGGGTCTTATCGAACACTTGCGCAGGACCGGCTGGCTCAGCCCTTCACCGCCCCCACCGTGAACCCGGCGATGAAGCGGTCCACGAAGAGGTTGTAGAGGAAGGCGATGGGCACGCTGGCGATGAAGCAGGCCGCCATCAAGGAGCCCCAGAAATAGACGTCTCCACGCACCAGGAACGAGGGCACCCCCACGCTGACGGTGAAGTTGCGCCCGCTGTTGATGAAGGTGAGCCCGTAGACGAACTCCTGCATCACCAGGGTGAGGGTGAAGATCACCACCGTGAGGATGCCGGCCACCGACATGGGCAGGATCACCCGGGTGAAGGCCCCCAGCTGGCTGAGGCCGTCCACCATCGCCGCCTCCTCGATGTCCTTGGGGATGGCCTTGAAGAAGCCCATCATCAGCCAGGTGCAGAAGGGGATGGTGAAGCTGGGATAGGTGAGGATCAGGGCCCAGAGCGAATCCTGCAGGTGCAGGGTGCTGACCACCTTGGCCAAAGGGATGAAGAGGATGGTGGGCGGGACCAGGTAGGTGAGGAAGATCCCGATCCCCAGCTGCTCGCCGAAGGATCCGGAGAGGCGGGCGAGGGCGTAGCCGGCCGGCACCGCCAAAAGAAGGGTGATGAGCACCACGATCACCCCCACGAACAGCGTGTTCCCGATCCAGCGGAGGAAAAGCGTCTCCTCGAAGAGCACGCGGAGGTTCTCCAGCGTCACCCCCTTCGGGTAGCCGAAGGGGAAGCTGTTGGGGTCGAGCAGGTCGGTGGTCTTCTTGAAGGTGGTGATCAGCATCCAGGCGAAGGGGAAGGCGGCGAAGATGCTGAAGAGGACGACCAGGGTGCGGTGCGCCACCTTCGCGCCGGTCTCGCGGGCGTTCATATCACCTCCGCCCGCCGGGCCAGCCGGAGCATGAGGATGGCCGCCGCCGCCAGCACGGGGAAGAGGAAGAGGGCGATGGCCGAGGCCCCGGCCAGGTCGCCGCCGTCGATGCCCTTGAAGAAGGCCAGCGAGGCGAGGACCTGGGTCATGTCGTAGGGCCCGCCCCGGGTGAGCACCCAGACCACGATCATGTCGGTGAAGGCGAAGACGAAGCCGAAGAGCACCGCCACCAGCAGGATGGGGAGGATGAGGGGGACGGTGATCTGGAAGAGGGTGCGGAAGAAGCTCGCCCCGTCGATGGCGGCGGCGTCGTGGATGTCCTGGGGGATGGAGCTGAGACCGCCCAGGTTGATGATGGTGGCCAGAGGCAGGGTGCGCCAGACCTGCACCCCGATGATGGAGAGCATCGCCAGGCTGGGCTGCCCCAGCCACACCGGGCAGGGCGTCATCCCCGGCTCGGGACCGCACACCCCCAGCCCGTGGTAGAGCGCGTAGTTGATGATGCTGTAGATGGAGTCGAGGATCCAAAGCCAGCCGATGCTCCCCAAAGAGACCGGGGCCACCCAGGGCAAGAGGATGAGCAGGCGGACGATCCACTTCCCCCGGAAGTCCTTCATCAGGCACACCGCCAGCACGGTGGAGAGCACGATCACGATCACCTGCGAGGCGATGGCGAAGAGGAAGGTGTTCCCCAGCGCCCGGCGGAAGGAGGGGTCCTCCAGCGCCGAGCGGAAGTTCTCCAGCCCCAGGTAGTGGCCCCCGCTGGAGCTGACGGTGACGTCGCTCACCGAGAACCAGAGGGAGAGGAAGAAGGGGATGCCGATGACGGCGGCGATGTAGATCAGCGCCGGGGCGATGAGGATCTTCGCCAGCGCGGACGGGTTGTCGGCGACCTTCACAAGGGCCTCGCGGCGATCCGCAGCCCGCTCTCTTTGTCGAAGAACTTGAGGTCCTTCTCCTTGATGGAGAACTCGTAGGCCTGCCCCTCGGTCACCGGCAGGTGCACGGTGAAGGGCAGGTTGACGATCATCTTCACGTCCGGGGCGAGATCGCGCAAAGACCCGTAGAGCAGCCGGTCCGCCCCCAGGTTCTCCACCCGGTCGACGCGGAACCAGACGTGCACCAGCGGATCCTGGGTGGCGTAGGCCGCCCGGGGGAGGATCTGCTCCGGACGGAACCCCACCAGGGCGCCGTGGCGCTCGAAGAAGTTCATCGGGGGCGAGCCGAGGAAGCCGGCCACGAAGGTGTCCGCCGGGTCGTTGTAGACCTCCTGCGGCGGCCCCAGCTGGCGCACCTTCCCCTTGCTCATCACCGCGATCCGGTGCCCCAGCCCCATCGCCTCCACCTGGTCGTGGGTGACGTAGATGGTGGTGGTCCCCATCCGCCTCTGGAACTGCTGCAGCTCGTCCCGGGCGCTGGTGCGCAGCTTGGCGTCCAGGTTGGAGAGCGGCTCGTCGAGGAGGAAGACGGAGGGCTCGCGCACCATGGCCCGGGCCAGGGCCACCCGCTGCCGCTCGCCGCCCGAGAGCTGCCGGGGCTTGCGGTGCAGGAGGCGCTCGATGCCGAACATGCCCGCCGCCTTCTGCACCCGCCCGGCGATCTGGTCCTTCGGGATCTTCGCCGCCTTGAGGGGGAAGGCGATGTTCTTCGCCACCGTCAGGTGCGGGTAGAGGGCGTAGCTCTGGAAGACCATGGCGATGCGCCGCTCGCGCGGCGGCAGCTCGTTCACCACCTGGCCGCCGATGATGATGTCGCCGCTGGTCTGCTTCTCCAGCCCGGCGATCATCCGCAAGAGCGTGGTCTTGCCGCAGCCGCTGGGGCCGAGGAGGACGAGGAACTCGCCCTCCGTGGTGGCCAGGTCCACTCCGTCGACCGCCGTGTGGTCGGTGAAGACCTTGCGGATCTGCCGCGTCTCGACGATGGCCATGGAGCGAAAAAGGCGCCGGAGCGGCCCTTGCGGGGCCTGGCTACAGCAGCTTCCGCTCCTTCCACTTCTGCCAGATCTTGCGGCACTTGGCGTCCGCTTCCTTCACCGCGTCCTCCGGCGACATGGCGCCGGTGGAGGCCTGGCCGAACATCGTGTTCAGCACCCAGGTGGAGTAGATCTCGTCGATGGCAGCATTGGCGTAGCCGGGGTACCCCACGTTGGTGGCCCAGGACTGGGCGTCGGCCAGCACGCTGTACTTGCCCGACGGCTTGCCCTTCTTGTCGTTGGCCAGCGTGTCCTTCAGGTCCGGCACCTGCTTGGGGAAGCAGGGGAAGTTGTAGTACTCGCTGGCCTCGTACGCCTGGTGGAAGTTGCCGATCAGGTCGACGAGGAACTTCTTCGCCCCGGGGATGTTC
The DNA here is from genome assembly GCA_035498355.1 of Myxococcales bacterium. Lineage (GTDB taxonomy): Bacteria > Myxococcota > Myxococcia > Myxococcales > 40CM-4-68-19 > 40CM-4-68-19. Next base: position 8,319 of record DATKAG010000422.1, read on the forward strand.
TCGGCGAACTTCCAGATGACGAAGTTCGACATCACGTGCTCGAGGCCGATGCGCCGCACCGGGCCCGCCGCCGCCTTGGCCAGGCCGATCTTGTCGCAGATCTCCATCCCCTTGTTCTCGCCCTCGCGGGTGACGGAGATGGCGTTCAGCACCACCGAGGCCTTGCCGGCGAGCATGGCCCGGTTGTTGGAGGAGGCGTCCCAGGAGAGGACCTCCGGGGTCATCGTCTCCTGGTAGAGGGCCTTGACGAACTTCACCGCCTCCACCGTGTGCTTGGAGTTGAGGACGATGTTGCCGTGCTGGTCCTGCTCCCCGCCGCCGAAGGCGTAGAGGACGGCGCGCATGGCCATGGCGGTGTCGATCTCCGCCGCCTGCCCGATGCCCACCGGCGTCCCGGTCTTGTCCTTGATCATCTTCCCGTACTTGCGGACGTTGTCCCAGGAGTCGACGTTGCCGCCCACCTCCTGGAAGAGGTCCAGCCGGTAGTTGACCGGGTCGGGCACGAACATGTCCGAGAACCCGAAGTACTTCTTGGTCTTCGGGTTGTAGGTGCTCTTGATCGCCAGGTCGATGGGCTTGCCGTACTTCTTCTCGCACTCCTGGTAGATCTCGCCGTGGTCGATCACGTCCTCTTCGTAGGCCGGCCGGGGCCAGAGGAACATGAAGAGATCGTGGCCCTTCTTCGCCGAGACCTCGGCCGCGGCGGTGGGGTTGATGGCGGGGATGCCGACGTTGTCGACGATCACCTCGGTGTCGTTCTTCTGTCCCCAGTCCTTGATGTAGGTGTTGTTGAACCACTTGTCGTAGCCGGGGACGAAGTGGTTCCACTGCAGGATGCGCAGCGTGTGCTTCGCTGCGCGGCTCTTGTCGGGCAGCGCGAGCGCGGCCGCGCCCACGCCTGCCGCCTGGATCAGTTTGCGCCGGGAGATGGTCATCGCCGTCCGCTCCTTCGTTGAGGGGGAAACAAGCGAAGCAACAGGAACGCGCTGCGGGGGCGGACAAAAGCACAGCGCGCGGGGGATGGCAACCCTGCGCTCTAGTTGGGGTGCAAAATGATGAGGGGGCCCGGAGAGGCCCGTAGGCCTTCCCGGACCCTCTCGCTCGAGAGCGAGAGCCGCCTTACCTGCTCTCCGGCGCCCGGCCCTGGGCTACCGGGCCGCGGAGCTGGTTGGCCATCCGCTCGTGCTGCTGGAGCTTGGGGAGCAGCGAGTCGATCAGGTTGCAGACGTCCTGGTCGCTGCAGTTCTGCCGCCAGGCCTCGACCATGCTGATCACGTGGTGGTGTCCCATGGCCATCTTGCTGGCGAAGGCCTTGTCGAACTGCTGGCCCTTCAGCGACTGCATGTGCTCCTTCGCCGACTCCATCTTCTCCTGCATCTGCGGGTTCCTGGCGGTGTCCGAGAGGGTGACGTTCTTCTTCTTCGCCAGGTCCTTCACCTTCTGGTCGGCGTCCTGGTGGTCGTGCAGGATCGTCTCCGCATAGCTCTTGATCCTGTCGGTCCCGTTCTGCTCGGCCATCTTCGCCATGGCGATCTCCTCCTGGTTCGCCATGTGCAGCTTCTGCAGCATCATCTGCGGAGTGGCGTTCTTCGCCATCGCCTCGTGGTCCATGCCCGCGCTGGCCATGTCGTTGCCGTGCCGCGCGTCCGGGTGGTGCGGGTTGTTCTGCTCCGCCTGATCGAGGGCCTGCTGGCTGGCCGGTCCCGTGGTCGCGGGACGGTTGCGATAGTCGGGGCTCTGCGGGTTCTGCACCTCGCCCTGCTGGATCTGCTGGTTGGAGGTGGAGGAAGGCACGTCCGCCGTCTGCTTGTCCTTCGCCTGGGTGGAATGAGGATTGTCGGGGTTGTCGGAGGCCTGCTGCTGCGCGGCCGCTCCCCCGGCCGCCAGGAAGGCGGCGAGCGCGATCGATCGGATCAGATTCGTCATGGTTCCTCCTCGGAAGGTCAGCCGGAAAGCTGGCGACGCAGCGCCCCGATCGCACCTCTTGGGCGCTCCTCGGCCCGCAGGGCGGCCGGGCGGGCGCGCTATGCTGGAGGCATGCGTTTCCTCCTCCCGCTCCTCGCCGTCCTCTGCGCCTGCGCCACCTTGAAGAACGACAAGACCATCTGCCCCGAGGACCGCGATCTGCGCTGCGCCACGCGCGTGATCTGCTCGATGGACCAGGCTCGCGGATGCCAGCGGTGCCGGTGCGAAGCGGCCGCCCCGCAGGGACCGGACGGAAAGCCCGGCTTGCCACCGCCGCCCGATCCGTCTAAGTAGCCCGCCGTGCCCGAGCCGGAGGTGATCCTCGAGACTCGCGGTCTCTCCAAGGAGTTCCGCGGTTTCGTGGCCGTGAAGCGCGTGGATCTGCGGGTGGTCCGCGGGACCATCCACGCGCTCATCGGCCCCAACGGAGCGGGCAAGACCACCTGCTTCAACCTCCTCACCCGCTTCCTCCCGGCCACGGGCGGCACCATCACCTACAAGGGCCGCGACATCACCCACGCCGCTCCCGCCGACGTGGCCCGGATGGGGCTGGTCCGCTCCTTCCAGATCAGCGCGGTCTTCCCCTACCTCTCGGCGCTGGAGAACGTGCGCATCGCCCTGCAGCGCCAGAGGGGCGGGTCCTTCGACTTCTGGCGGTCCGAGGCGGCGCTGAGCGGGTTCGACAAGAGGGCCCGCGAGCTGCTCGCCGCGGTGGGCCTCTCGGACTTCGTCCACACCCTGGCCGCCGAGCTCTCCTACGGGCGCAAGCGGGCCCTGGAGATCGCCACCACCCTCGCCCTGGACCCCGAGCTGATGCTGCTCGACGAGCCCACCGCCGGCATGGGGCACGAGGACGTGGAGCGGATCGCCGCCCTCATCCAGCGGGTGGCGAAGGACCGCACCGTCCTGATGGTGGAGCACAATCTGGGGGTGGTGGCCAGCCTCTCCCAGCGGATCACGGTGCTCGCCCGCGGCGAGGTGCTGGCCGAGGGCGACTACCAGACGGTGGCCAAGGACCCCGCGGTGGTGGCCGCGTACCTGGGGACCGAGCATGGCTGAGGCGCTGCTCTCGCTCAAAGGCCTGCAGGCCTGGTACGGGGAGTCGCACGTCCTGCACGGCGTGGACCTGGAAGTGCGCCAGGGCGAGCTGGTCACGCTGGTGGGGCGCAACGGGGCGGGCAAGACCACCACCCTGAAGTCGATCATGGGTCTCACCCCCCGGCGCGAAGGCTCGGTGAAGGTCTCCGGCACCGAGACCATCGCCCTGCCCCCCTACCGCATCGCCCGCCTGGGCATCGCCTTCTGCCCGGAGGAGCGCGGCATCTTCGCCACCCTCGACGTGGAGGAAAACCTCCTCCTCCCCCCGATGGTCCGGGAGGGCGGGCTGAGCACGGCGCAGGTCTTCGAGCTCTTCCCCAACCTGCGCGAGCGGCTGCGCAGCCAGGGGACCCGCCTCAGTGGCGGCGAGCAGCAGATGCTGGCCATCGGCCGCATCCTCCGCACCGGCGCCCGCCTCCTCCTCCTCGACGAGCCCACCGAGGGGCTGGCCCCGGTGATCGTGCAGCAGATCGGCAGCGTCATCCGCCGGCTGAAGGGGGAGGGGTTCACCATCCTCCTGGTGGAGCAGAACCTCCGCTTCGCCGGCACGGTGGCAGACCGGCACTACGTGATGGAGCGCGGGAGGATCGTGGACGAGATCCCCAACGCCGCGCTGCAGGGAAGCATGGAACGCGTCCGGCAATACCTCCAGGTGTGAACCTTCAAGGAGTCCCGACAATGAACGCACGCATCGCATTGCTCTTGGCGCTGGCGCTCCCCTTGGCGGCGCGCGCGGAGATCACCGGCAAGGTGATCCGCATCGGCGTCCTCAACGACCAGTCCGGCCTCTACGCGGACATCGCCGGGCAGGGATCGGTGGTGGCGGCGAAGATGGCGGTGGAGGACTTCGGCAAGATCCCCGACGCCACCGTGGAGGTGGTCTTCGGCGACCACCAGAACAAGCCCGACGTGGGCAGTAACCTCGCCCGCCAGTGGTACGACGTGGACGGCGTCGACATGATCATCGACGTCCCCACCTCCTCGGTGGCCCTGGCCATCAGCCAGCTCACCAAGGAGAAGAACAAGGTCTTCATCGGCTCCGGCCCCGGGACCAGCGACCTCACCGGCAAGTCCTGCTCGCCCAACACCGTGCACTGGACCTACGACACCTACGCCCTGGCCCACACCACCGGCCTGGCCGAGGTGCAGAGCGGCGGCAAGACCTGGTTCTTCCTCACCGCCGACTACGCCTTCGGCGCCGCACTGGAGCGGGACACGAGCGCGGTGGTGAAGGCGGCGGGCGGCGAGGTGCTGGGCTCGGTGAAGCACCCGCTCAACACCACCGACTTCTCCAGCTTCCTCCTCCAGGCCCAGGCCTCCAAGGCGCAGGTGATCGGCCTGGCCAACGCCGGCGGCGACACCATCAACGCCATCAAGGCGGCCGCCGAGTTCGGCATCGTCAAGGGCGGGCAGAAGCTGGCGGGCCTGCTGGTCTTCATCAGCGACATCCACGCGCTCGGGCTGCAGACCGCCCAGGGCCTCCTCCTCTCCGAGAGCTTCTACTGGGACAAGGACCAGAAGACCCGCGCCTGGTCGAAGCGCTTCGCCGACAAGAGCGGGGGGAAGATGCCCACCATGGTGCAGGCGGGCGTCTACGCCGGCGTGCTCCATTACCTGAAGGCGGTGAAGGCGCTGAAGAGCGACGCCGACGGCAAGGCGGTGGTGGAGGAGATGAAGAAGCTGCCTACCGACGACCCGCTCTTCGGAAAGGGCACCATCCGCGCCGATGGCCGCAAGATCCACCCCATGTACCTCTACGAGGTGAAGAAGCCTTCCGAGTCGAAGGGGCCCTGGGACTACTACAAGCTGATCAAGGAGGTCCCCGGCGACCAGGCCTTCCGCCCCCTGGACCAGGACAATTGTAGCCTGGTGAGCAAGAAGTGACCCGATGATCCTCGCGGTCCCCGTCCAGGCCCTGTTCGGGCAGCTCCTCATCGGGCTGATCAACGGCTCGTTCTACGCCCTGCTCTCGCTGGGCCTGGCGATCATCTTCGGCCTGCTCAACGTGGTGAACTTCGCCCACGGCGCCCTCTACATGCTGGGGGCGTTCGTGGCCTGGTTCCTGCTGGAGAAGGCGGGGATCGGATACTGGCCGGCGCTCTTGCTCGCGCCGCTTGCGGTGGGCCTCCTGGGAGCGGCGATCGAGAGGACTCTTTTGCGCAGGCTCACCGGCCTGGACCCGCTCTACGGGCTCCTCCTCACCTACGGGCTGGCGCTCATCCTCCAGGGCGTGTTCCTCAACTTCTTCGGCTCGAGCGGGCTGCCCTACGAGATGCCCACGCAGCTCCAGGGCGGGCAGGCGCTGCCCTTCATGTTCCTGCCCAACTACCGGATGTGGGTGATCGGCGTCTCGCTCATCATCTGCCTCGGCACCTGGGCGGTCACCGAGGGCACCCGCCTGGGCTCCAGGCTCCGCGCCGCCACCGAGAACGCGCCGCTGGTGAGCGCCTTCGGCATCAACGTGCCGCGGATGATCACCGTCACCTACGCCCTGGGCGTGGGCCTGGCCGCGCTGGCCGGGGTGCTGGCGGCGCCCATCTACCGGGTGGGACCGCTGATGGGCGCCGACCTGATCATCGTGGTCTTCGCGGTGGTGGTGATCGGGGGGATGGGGTCGATCCTCGGCTCCATCATCACCGGGTTCGTCCTCGGCATCCTCGAGGGGTTGACCAAGGTCTTCTATCCCGAGGCCTCGAACACGGTGATCTTCGTGGTCATGGCCATCGTCCTGCTGGTGCGGCCCGCGGGCCTGTTCGGGAAGCAGGCATGAGCGAGGCGTCCGTCCAGCGCATCGAGACGGCCGCGGTCTCCCAGCGGGTGCCCATCGCGGTGCTGGTGGTGCTGGTGCTGGCCGCGCCCTGGGTGGTGTACCCGGTCTTCGCCATGAAGGCGCTCTGCTTCGCCCTCTTCGCCTGCGCCTTCAACCTCTTGCTCGGCTACGTGGGCCTGCTTTCTTTTGGTCACGCCCTCTTCTTCGGCGGCGCCAGCTACGCCAGCGCCCACGCCGCCCTGGTCTGGGGCTGGCCCCCCGAGCTGGCCGTGCTCTTCTCCATGGTGGTGGGGGCGGCGCTGGGCCTTTTGGTGGGGCTGATCGCCATCCGCCGGCAGGGGATCTACTTCGCCATGATCACCCTGGCCCTGGCGCAGATGTTCTACTTCTACTGCCTGCGCGCGGAGTTCACCGGCGGGGAGAACGGCATCCAGGCCGTGCCCCGCGGCCACCTGGAGAACCGCTACGCGATGTACTACTTCGTCGCGGGGGTCTTCCTCGCCGGCTTCCTGATCATCTACCGCATCATCCACTCCCCCTTCGGCCAGGTGCTCAAGGCCATCCGGGAGAACGAGCCGCGGGCCATCTCCCTCGGCTACAAGGCCGACCGCTACAAGGTGCTGGCCTTCGTCCTCTCCGCCTCCCTGGCCGCGCTGGCCGGGGGCACCAAGGCCATCGTCTTCCAGCTCGCCTCGCTCACCGACGTGCACTGGGGGATGAGCGGCGAGGTGATCCTCATGACCCTGATCGGCGGGATGGGCACCATCTTCGGCCCGGTGGCCGGGGCGGTGTTCTTCACCACCATCGAGAACTACCTCTCGCAGGCCGGGTCGTGGGTGCTGGTGGCGGAGGGCGCCATCTTCGTCGTCTCCGTGCTCGCCTTCCGCCGGGGGATGTTCGGGGAGCTGTCGCGGCTCCTGAAGAGGCCACTATGAAGCTATCCGGGAAGGTGGCGCTGGTCACCGGCGCGGCCAGCGGGCTGGGCCGGGCCATCGCCGAGAAGTTCCTCGCCGAGGGAGCGCGCGTGGCCATCGCCGACGTGCGCGGCGCGGAGGAGGCGGCGAAGGCGCTGGGGCCTTTGGCGCTGGGCGTGCAGATGGACGTCACCGACGAGAAGCAGGTGGACGAGGGGGTGGCGAAGGCGGCGGCGAAGCTGGGCGGCGTGGACGTGCTGGTCTCCAACGCCGGAGTGCAGATCATCTCCGCGCTGGTCGATCTGAAATTGTCGGACTGGCATCGGATGCTGGCCATCCATCTCGACGGCGCGTTCCTCACCACCCGCGCCTGCCTTCGCCGGATGCGCGAGCAGGGGCGCGGCGGCGCCATCATCTATATGGGTTCTGTCCACTCCAAGGAGGCCTCGCCGCTCAAGGCGCCTTACGTCACCGCCAAGCACGGGCTGATCGGGCTCTGCAAGTCGGTGGCGAAGGAGGGCGCGGCCTTCGGCGTGCGGGCCAACGTCATCTGCCCCGGGTTCGTGCGCACGCCGCTGGTGGAGAAGCAAATCCCCGAACAGGCGAAGGAATTGGGCATCACGGAACAGGAAGTGATCAAGAACGTGATGCTGAAGAACACGGTGGACGGCGAGTTCACCACGCTCGCAGACGTTGCCGAATTGGCACTTTTCTTCGCCGCCTTTCCGTCCAATGCTCTCACCGGCCAGTCGGTGATCGTCAGCCACGGCTGGCACATGGAGTAAGCGCGCGAGGCACATGGAAAGATCGGCCTGCAAGTCTCACTGCGTCACGCGCGCGCCGCCGTGGCGGACGGATTTGCAAGGTCGTGTTCATTTTTCGTAGAGTGCGCCGCAGTCGCAGCTTTCGTCACCTTTGCGCAGCACCTGCTTCTCGTTGCCGCAGCGAACCTGACGGAAAGGATCGCCGAATGAAGGCCACCCTGAAAGCTGTCCTTGCCACTTCTCTCTTGCTCGCTCCCGCCGCGTTCGCGACCAAAGTTCCCATCCCCATCGAAGGCGCGTCACTCAACGTGAGCGTGCAGGTACAGACCGAGGCCGCGATCACCGAGAACGGCGCTCCGAACGGCAGCGATCCCGCCTACGACATCTGGGTGCGCCGGACCCGCCTGCTCGTGAACGGCGACATGAGCCCCAACTTCACGTACCTCTTCCAGATCGACAACGCGAACTTCGGCAAGTTCGGAAACTTCTCCGGCCGCGCCATCATCCAGGACGCCTGGGTGGGCTGGGCGCCCCTGGGACAGACGGGCGGCAACGTGATCTACATCGACGCCGGCCTTCTCCTCATCCCCATCTCGCACCACCTGCTGGAGAGCACCACCAACTTCATCACCGCCGACGTGCACACCGACGAGTTCAAGTTCCCGGGCAACGGCTTCCCGGGCCTGCGGGAGACCGGCGTGCAGATCCGCGGCTGGTGGCTGGACAAGAAGATCGGCTTCCGCGGCGGCATCTACGAAGGGTACGCCCCCTTCGTGCAAACCGCCGGCGTCGCCGGGGCCAACGGCTGCACCGCCACCGGCGCGGGCTGCATCACCCCCAAGCGCTATCCGCAGTTCGCCGGCTTCCTCAACTTCGACATCATCGGCAGCGAGGAAGGCGGCTGGCTGTACGGCGCGTACAAGTGGGGCAAGGATCCCATCCTCAGCGTCGGCACCTCGATCGTCTACCAGTCGCAGGCCATCCGCAACACGGCGGTGGTCTCCACCGGCAACATCACCGACCAGAAGCTCTTCTCCGCCGACGTCTACCTGAACCTCCCCATGAGCGAGGCCTCCGAGCTGGTGGTCGAGGCGGTGGGCTACCTGAACCGCAACGGCAGCGGCAGCGGCAGCACCAGCAACGGCTTCTTCGCCGACGCCGGCTACCGCTTCGGCTTCGTGGCTCCGTACGTCTCGTACAGCTACGTCCAGACCGAGGACTGCAGCGGCCTCACCCTCACCACCGCGCAGACCACCTCCTGCAACGCCGCCGTCGACCTCGGCAACAGCCGCAACTTCAAGGCGGGCCTGAACTTCTTCTTCAACAAGAACCTGAACCACGTGAACCTGGAGTTCCAGGTGAACCACGGTGTCTCCAGCTTCGGCCCGCAGGCCATCACCGTGGCCAACGCCGGCTACGTTCCCGCGGGCATCACCAACAGCCTGCGGACGCCGTCGCAGAAGTCGTTCCTGGCGCACTGGAACTTCTTGTTCTAGGGACACTGACCCCGCCGCGAACGAAGGCTCGCGGCGGAGACCAGGCGGCCCTCACTGCTTGTTGCCCCATCGGGCCACCGGGATCGATCTCTGCCCGGATCGATCGGCGCCGGTTGAATCGGGCA
>DATKAG010000423.1:0-3083 GCA_035498355.1 Myxococcales bacterium
CCGCCGCCTGCGCGAGCGCGTGCGCTCGGCGGTGACGTCCACCCGCGAAGAGCTGACCCTCTTCCGGCGGCTCTTCTCCTTCACCGGACCCTACCGGGCGCAGCTGTTCGCCTCCTGGTTCGCCACCGCCGGGTACGCCGCCTTCGGGGCGCTCCTGGTCGGCCGCGTCAAGCCCATCTTCGACAAGGCCCTGATCCTCCAGCAGGACGTCGCCACGCTGTCGGCGACCATCGTGGTCCTCTACGTCGCCAAGGGCATCTGCTCCTACTTCTCGACCACCCTGGTGGCCGCGGCGGGACAGCAGGCGGTCACCGACCTGCGCAACCGGCTGTACCAGCACATCCTGAAGCAGTCGTTCGCGTTCCTCGGGCGCAGCACCACCGGCGCCCTGATGAGCCACATCACCACCGACGTCGAGAAGATCCAGGCCGCCGTCTCCGAGCTGGCGGGCGACCTGCTGAAGGAGGGCCTCACCATCATTGGGCTCCTGGTGGTGCTCTTCTGGATGGACTACAGGCTGGCCCTGCTCTCGATGATCGGCCTGCCCCTGGTCGTCGTCCCGCTGGTGCGCCTGGGCCAGCGCTTGCGCGCCTCCAACGAGACCTCGCTGCGGCGCTGGAAGGACATCACGGAGATCCTGCAGGAGACGATCTCGGGCTTCCGGGTGGTGAAGGCCTTCGGCATGGAGGGGTTCGAGATCTCGCGCTTCCGCCGGGCCGCCGGGCGGCTGCTCAGCATCAACATGCGGATCACCCGCTCCTCGGCCGTGCTGCCCCCGCTCATGGAGGGCCTGGGCGGGGTGGCGCTGGTGGCGGCGGTCTGGTACGGGAGCTGGGCCATCCACAAGGGCAAGATCACCCCCGGTGCGTTCGTGGCCTTCCTGACGGCGCTCTTCGCCATGTACCAGCCGATCAAGCGGCTGTCCCGGGTGAACGCCACCCTGCAGGCGGCACTCGCGGCCGGGCACCGCGTGCTGGAGGTCCTCGACCGCCACGACGAGATCCCCGAGGACCCGCAGGCGGTGGTGCTGGGGCGCATGTCCTTCGGCATCGAGTACCGCAACGTCGGCTTCCGCTACGTGGACGGCCAGGGGACGATCCTGAAGGACGTCAGCTTCGTGGCCCGCCCCGGCGAGGTGCTGGCGATCGTGGGCTCCAGCGGCTCCGGCAAGACCACCCTCGTCAACCTGCTGCCGCGCTTCTACGACGTGAGCGACGGGGCGGTGCTGGTCGACGGCGTCGACGTGCGGCGGGCCACCCTGGCCAGCCTGCGCGGGCAGATCGGTCTGGTCACCCAGGAGACGGTGCTCTTCAACGACACCGTGCGCGCGAACATCGCCTACGGCATGGAGGAGGTGGACGAGGCCCGGGTGGAGGCCGCCGCCCGCGCCGCCTTCGCCCACGACTTCATCCTCGACCTGCCGCGCCGGTACGACACCGTGATCGGCGAGCGGGGCAGCCGCCTCTCCGGCGGCCAGAAGCAGCGCATCGCCATCGCCCGCGCCATCCTCAAGGACCCGCCCATCCTCATCCTGGACGAGGCCACCTCGGCGCTCGACGCCGAGTCGGAGAGGCTGGTGCAGTCGGCGCTCGCCAACCTGATGCGCGGGCGCACCACCCTGGTGATCGCCCACCGCCTGGCCACCGTCCGCGACGCCGACCGCATCGTGGTGCTGGAGGGCGGGGAGGTCCGCGAGACCGGCCGGCACGAGGAGCTGCTGCGCCAGCCCGGCGGCATCTACAGCCGCCTCCACGACCTCCAGTTCCTGCCCGAGGGCCAGCCGGCGTGATCCGGTCCATGACGGGCTACGGCTCGGCGGGCGTCGAGGAGGGCGTCATCCGGGCCTCGGTCACCGCCCGCAGCCTCAACCACCGCTTCTTCGACCTCACCCTGCACCTGCCCCGGCGGCTTGCGGTGCTGGAGATGGAGGCCCGCGAGCAGGTGGCGAAGGTGGTCGCGCGCGGCCGGGTGGAGGTCTCCATCCAGGTGGCCTCCGCCGAGGTGGCGTCCGAGGCCGTGGTGCCCCAGCGGCCTCTGGTCGCCTCCATGGTGAAGGCGCTGCGCGAGATGCAGGTGGAGTTCGGCCTGGACGGGGGGGTCTCCGTCTCCGACCTGGTGCGCTTCCCCGGGGCCCTGGAGCGGGTGGAGGACACCCGCGTGCTGCCGCCGGAGGTGAGGACGACGGTGTTCGAGCTGCTGGAGCGGGCGCTCTCGGGGCTCGAGCGCATGCGCTGCGTCGAGGGCGAGCGGCTGCGGGCCGAGCTGGAGAGAGGTCTCGAGGTCGTGGAGCAGGCGGTGCGCCGCATCGAGGAGCGCTCGGCGGCGTCGCGCGACGAGCGCCAGGCGGCGCTGCGCGAGCGGGTGCGCGCCCTGGTGGGCGAGCTGGGGCTGGAGGAGGTGCGGCTCTACCAGGAGGCGATCCGCGCGGTGGAGCGCCACGACGTCGCCGAGGAGCTGCAGCGGCTGCGCAGCCACGCCGCGGCGGTCCGCGAGCTGCTGGCCGACCGCAACGGCGGCTCCGGCAAGCGGCTCGACTTCCTGGCCCAGGAGCTGATGCGGGAGGCGAACACCATCGGCAGCAAGGTGCAGGACGCCGCGGCCGTGCGCGACGTGGTGAACCTCAAGTCCGAGATCGAGCGCTTCCGCGAGCAGGTGCAGAACGTTGAGTGAGAGCAAGGGCTCGGTGATCGTGGTCTCGGCGCCCTCGGGCGCGGGCAAGACCACCGTGCTGGCGCGGGTGCTGGCCGAGATGCCGGGCCTGCGCTTCTCGGTCTCGCACACCACGCGAGCGCCCCGGGACGGCGAGCGCGACGGGTGCGACTACCACTTCGTGGACCGGCCCACCTTCGAGCGGCTGCGCGACCGGGGCGAGCTGCTGGAGTGGGCCGAGGTGCACGGCAACCTGTACGGCACCGCCATGGCGGAGATCGCCCGGGCGCAGCGCGACCGGACCGACCTGCTGCTCGACGTCGACGTGCAGGGCGCGGCCCAGGTGCGGGCCCGGGTGGAGGCGGCGGTGACGGTCTTCATCCTGCCGCCTTCCTTCGAGGTGCTGGAGCAGCGGCTGCGGGGGCGGGGGCAGG
>DATKAG010000424.1:0-4001 GCA_035498355.1 Myxococcales bacterium
CCGGTCTCCCCTCCCGTCCAGCCAGGCAGGCCGCGCCGCGCTCGGGGACCTACCTTCCGTCCCAGGAGGTCCCTCATGCTCTGGTTCCTGGGCGCGCTCTTGATCGTCTGCTGGGTGATCGGCCTGGCCTTCAAGGTCACCACCGGCGTGATCCACATCGCGCTGATCGCCGGACTGATCCTCTTCATCCTCGGCTTCTTCCGCGGCAAGCGCAGCCCGGCTACGTAGACGCCGCGCTGGGAGCCAGCGTGAACCGCGCGGCCGCCTTGGCCGCCTCGATGGCCGGCCGGTCGTCGGGCCGCGGCTGGATCCATTTCACCATCTCGTCCGTCTCCCACCGGTACGGCACCCCGTCCAGGAGCACCCGCCCCTCGTCCACGGCGCGCGTGGCGTCGCTCAGGCGCAGCCCCTGCAGCAAGTCCACCAGCGCCTCGAACCGCCCCTGCCGCGCCGGGTCCACGAAGCGCAGCGTCTCCCGCCCGCCGAAGGCCAGGTGGTAGGCGGCGGGCCGGAAGACCAGCCCCTCCAGGCCCAGCCGGTCGGCCATCCGCACCAGGAGCTCCATCATCTCCCGCGCCAGCCCCAGTCCCGGGACGTCCTGGCCGGGAAGCTGCGGCCGCTCGGCCGAGAAGCGCGCGCGCGGATTGCGCAGCGCCAGCCAGTGCACGTAGAGCATGCGCGCGCCCGCCACCTGCCGGCGCGCCAGCACCGTCTCGATCAGCGCCTGCCCGCTGGGGACGTCGATCAGCCTCGCCCCCTGCCCCACTCCCTCGTCGTGCATCTCGGTGCGGAACGGGCCGTACCCCATCCGGCGCAGGGCCCCGAGGATCCCGTAGCGGAAGAGGGCATGCTCCAGGCCCTCGGCGCTGTAGAAGCCGAGCAGGAGCTTCCGCCTCTGCGTGGGAATGCCCAGCTGCTCGGCCACGTCGTCCATCTCCGTGGCAGGCACACCGAGGTCCTCGGGCAGGAGGCTGCGCGCGATGGCGGAGAACTTCGCCACCAGCGGGTCGTAGCGCCGGGGCACCTCGGCGCGGCTGTTGAGGCCCAGGGCCAGCCCGGTCCCCGCCAGCACCTTCCAGGCGTCGGGCGAATAGCCTCCCGCGGGCAGCCACACCGAGGGAACCTGGAAGAGCGCATGCGCCACCCGCAGGTCGCGCTCGCGGCAGCCGGCCAGCGTCAGCCCCAGCCGGCCGAGGGGATCGGTGGCCAGCACGTCGCCGCCGGCGAGGACGAAGGCAAGGTCCCCTTCCGGCATGCGCGCGAGCAGGGCCTCGAGCGCGGCCAGGTAAGCCTCGTCGCCGGCCCGCTCCGGGAGCACGGTCTCGTCCGCGTTCGCCAGCGGCTGCCAATCCGAGCCGGAGAGGGAGCCGATCCAGCAGGAGGGATCCTTGGCCAGGCAGGCGGCGATCCCGTCGGGCGGGTGGGCGTCGAGGTCGAGCACCAGCACCCGCCCGGCAAAGCCTTCGGCGCGCACCGCGGCCACCGCCACCGCCACGTCGTTCACCGGGCAGAACCCGCCGGCCACCCCGGGGGCGGCGTGATGGAACCCGCCCAGAAGGTTCAGCGCCCGCCGCCCCAGGCGCTTCGCCTTCCCCTCCGCCAGCATCTCCCGGGCGGCGTCGATGGTGGCGCCGCAGGCCAGGCGCACCGTGCGCATGGTCTCGTCCACGGGGAGGTCGCTGGGGTCCACCCCGAACACCCGGGCCAGCGTCTCCACCCGGCCCAGCGACTCGAGCAGCTCGGGCGTGTGCACCCGCGCCAGCTCGTGGTACTCGGCGCGCCGCGGCGAGCGCAGGTTGGACCGCCCCAGCACCCGCCGCTCGAGCAGGAACCAGACGGCGAAGTCCGCGCGCCGCGGCTCCATGCCCGAGCGCGCCTCCAGCGCGCTCAGCGGCCAGCGGTAGTCCGAGGTGTACCAGACCGCGAAGTCCCGCCCGTGCAGCCAGCGGCGGACGCGGTTTTCCATGCCCGCCAGCATCGGCGAGGCATACTATGCGGCGCCGATGGGGCGGGCCATCCTCCACGTCGACATGGACGCGTTCTACGCCAGCGTCGAGCAGCGGGACGATCCGCGCCTGCGGGGCAAACCGGTGGCGGTGGGAGGCGCTTCCCGCCGGGGCGTGGTCTGCGCCGCCAGCTACGAGGCACGCCCCTTCGGGGTGCGCTCCGCCATGCCCATGGCCCGGGCCCTGCGCCTCTGCCCGCAGCTGGTGGTGGTCCCCCCCGATTTCGCCAGGTACTCGGCGGTGAGCGACCAGGTGTTCGAGGTCTTCCGCTCCTTCACCCCCGAGGTGGAAGGGCTCTCGCTCGACGAGGCGTTCCTCGACGTGACGCGTTCGCAGGCCTTGCTCGGCCCTCCCCGGGAGCAGGCGCGGCTGATCAAGGAGAGGATCCGCGAGCGCACCCGGCTCACCGCCAGCGTGGGGATCGCGGAGGTGAAGTTCGCGGCCAAGATCGCCTCCGAGCTGGGCAAGCCCGACGGCCTTTTGGAGGTGGCCGAGGGAAGGGTGCGGGAGTTCCTCGCCCCCTTGCCCGCCTCGCGGCTCTGGGGCGTGGGCCCGCGCACCGACGAGCTGCTCCAGCGCATGGGGTTGCGCAAGATCGGCGAGGTGGCCCGGGCCGACCGCGCCTGGCTTCTGGCGCAGCTCGGCTCCGCCGGCCCCTGGCTGCACGACCTGGCCAACGGCATCGATCCACGCGCGGTGGAGCCCGACCTCGAGGCCAAGAGCATCGGGGCGGAGGAGACGTTCGAGGACGACCTGACCGGCGAGGATCTGCTGCCCTTCATCCACGAGCAGGCCCTGCGGGTGGGGGCGCGCCTGCGGCGGGCGGGGCTGCGGGCGCGCTCGGTGCACCTGAAGGTGAAGTACGCCGACTTCCAGGTGGTGACGAGGCAGGAGACGCTGCGCCTGCCCACCGACGACTCGGCGGAGATCTTCCAGGTGGCGGTGCGCCTGTTGGGGAAGGTCGAGCCGCGCCCCCTCCGCCTCACCGGGGTCCACGCCGGCGACCTGGGGGAAGCGCAGCCGCAGCTGGGCCTGTTCGACGCCGGGCGGAAGAAGCGGGAGCGCCTCAACCGCTCCCTCGACGCCATCGCGGAAAAGTTCGGCAGCGCCGCGGTCTTGCCTGCCGACCTGATCGAGGCGCGCAAGAAGTAGGCGCCTGTGGGGGATGCTGGATGTTGCGCGGCATGGGCCGGGCAGTTCAAAATCACGGCATGAAAGGAATCCGGGCCAGCGCGCGCGGCTTCACCCTCGTGGAGCTGATGATCGTGGTGGGAATCATCGCCATCCTGGCGGCCATCGCCATCCCCGGCTACCAGCGCATCACGGCGAAGGGGCACCGCACCGAGATGCTCTCGATCATGAGCAAGTTCCGGCTCTACTTCAAGAACCTGCACGACAGCCAGGGTTCCTTCTCCACCAGCGAGACCCTCCCCGCGACCTCGGCCAGCGCGGTCAACCCCACCGCCACCCCGCCCCCGGGCTCGCCGGGGCCCTGGGTGACGAACGCCAACGGCTGGATCAACGTGCCCTTCACGCCGGAAGGCGCCATCCGCATGCGCTACTGGTACACGATGGGCACCGCCGACGCGGACGGGCGCGTGCACGACGTCACCTTGCAGGCCTGCGGCTCCTTCCCCGGCTACGGCCCCAACACCCAGGCCTGCACGGGGGGCATGACCGGCAACTACCTCTACACCGAGGTGCTGCACGGCAACGGCACCTCGGACATCGTGGAGATCCCGGACTTCTAAGGCTGCGGCGGCGCGCCCGGCGGGGGCTTGGGAATGCCCGAAGCCTTCCCCGCGACCACGTCCACCACTCCCATCGCCTTCCCGCTGGGGAGGAAGAGCACCGCCTTCGCCACCTTGTGCTGGCGCAGCACCTGGACCAGCTTCGGCAGGCTGGCGTCGGCGTTCGTCACCCACTCCTGCGTCACGGTCACCAGGGCGGCGTTCCCGTTGACGTCGATCCGCTGCACGCCGCGGCCAGCCGGCT
>DATKAG010000425.1:0-10695 GCA_035498355.1 Myxococcales bacterium
TGTAGACGGGCGCGCTGGGCGGCACGCTGTCGATGGAGGGCGGGCGCTTGTCGCTCACCTTCCACGGCCCCTTGGGCGAGTCGGACACGTACCAGACCGCCTGGTGGCAGGCCCAGTACTTCCCCGAGTCGCGGATCACCGAGAAGGTGGTGTTGGTCGCGTAGGCCAGCTTGGTGCCCTCGATCTCCTTGAACTTGGGCTCGCCGTCGTAGGTGACGTTGATGGTCTGGTCGCGCTTGATGGCGGTGGTCTGAGGGATCTGCGCGTCGGCCACCGCGTCCTTCGCCTCCTCGGTGCCGGCGACGAAGGTGCGCACGTCCGCGATGGGCGAATCGGGGGGAATGTCCTTGAATTCCTTGGGCAGCTTGTCCGGCCGGACGAACGTCCAAGGGCCCTTCAAGGAGGTGGCCTTGAACCAGCGGCCCGAGGCCAGCACGTACGTCTCGCTGGTGGGCGAGTGCACCAGCACCTTGCCGTCGCAGTTGTCGGCGAAGAGCAGCTCCCCGCCGGTCCCCACCGGCACGTAGTTGGGCTTCCCGTCGAAGGTGATCAGCTCGGTGGGGACGGTGGCGACCACGATGCGGGGAGGCGTCTTCATCTCCTCCTCCGCCTTCTTCGCCGCCTCGCGCTGCTCCTCCGTCTGCGCGTCGGCGCCCGGCGGAGGAGGAGGGTTGGCATCGAAGAACTTCTTCACCCCGGGCGAGGGGCCCGCAACGCTCGTCCAGGGGCCCGCCGCGTCGCCGGCCTCGTACCAGAACTTCCCGCCGTTGATGAAGCACTTCCTCACTTCGTCGTCGCAGATCACGAACAGGGGCGTGTTGACGGCCCGCTGCAGGGAGGTGTTCTCGATCCGCCGGATCAGGGGCTTGCCGTCGTAGAGGAGGAGGACGGCAGGGTCTTCGGAGAAGATGAACTGGGGCGGATCGGTCTTCAGCCGCTTCTCGCTCTGGGCCACCTTCTGCGAGGCGGCGACGGCATTTTGCAGCTCGTCGAGGTTGGGCCGCAGGTCCCACTTGGGGATCTCCTTGTCGAGGAACGCGCTGAGCTTGGCCTCCTGCTCCGGCGTGCTCTGCGGAAAGCGGACCTTGATGACCTTGAATTCCTCGATCTGCACCTCGCGCGAGTCCTTGTCGGCGAGATAGCGCGCCTGGAACCAGAA
Source organism: Myxococcales bacterium (assembly GCA_035498355.1). GTDB lineage: Bacteria > Myxococcota > Myxococcia > Myxococcales > 40CM-4-68-19 > 40CM-4-68-19. The sequence goes on from DATKAG010000425.1 coordinate 1,160, forward strand.
GACGCCGAACACCGGGGTCCCGTCCTTGGGCTCCCAGGAGACGGCCGCGCGGCCCTCCAGGGTGACGCCTTCCATCTTCTCCAACTGGGGCTGGTAGACGACGATCGTCCCCTGCTCCGCCTGCAACTCCCGCGGCCAGCGGGCATTGCCTTCGGCCAGGGCCGCGCTAGCGAGCGGCATCGCCAGGGCGATGGCTCGGAAAACGGGCTGGATTCTCATCGGAAGTCTGCCTAGCACCTGACGGGGGCGGCGGGATGTTGGACGATGGGCCAACCCCTCGCCTCCCTGCAGGACGCACGATTTGCAGCCGTCTCGCGTGGCATCGCCGATGCACTCCAACTTCTCATGACCGGCTGGCTTCAGGGACGAAGGCGCTGGTGGCTGGCAGCAATCGCGGCAACCTGCGCGGCGGGGGCGCTCCTCGTCGTCCGCCAGCGCGCCAGGCGCCCAGCGCAAGCCATGCGTTTCGAGACGGCGGCCGTCGATCGGGGCTTGATCTCCGCGCGCGTCACCGCCACCGGCTCGCTTTCCCCGGTGATCACCGTCCAGGTGGGCAGCCAGGTCTCGGGTCGGATCCAGCGCCTCGAGGTGGACTTCAACTCGACGGTGCGCCGCGGGCAGCTCCTCGCGCTCATCGACCCGGCGCTCTTCATCGCCGCGGAGGCGCAAGCCCGGGCCAATCTCTCCGCGGCCCGGGCGAACCTGGTGAAGGCCCAGGCCCAGGCCGAGGACGCGTCCCGCCAGCTCCAGCGCCAGCGCCAGCTGCGAAAGGGGAACCTGATCGCGCAGGCCGATCTCGACACCGCCCAGACCACCGCCGATGCGGCCAACGCCACCGTCGTCGCCTGCCGGGCCGCCATCGGGCAGGCGGCCGCCCTGCTCCAGCAGGCCAGCACGAACCTCGCCTACACCCGGATCTACTCGCCCATCGACGGCGTGGTGATCTCCCGCAACGTCGACGTCGGACAGACGGTGGCGGCGTCCCTGCAGGCGCCTACGCTCTTCCTCCTGGCCGAGGACCTGAAGCACATGCAGGTGGACACCAACGTAGCCGAGGCCGACGTGGGAAGGCTGCGCGAAGGCATGGCCGCGACCTTCACCGTCGATGCCTATCCGTCGGAGGTCTTCCGCGGAACCATCCGGCAGATCCGCAACGCTCCCCAGACCCTGCAGAACGTCGTCACCTACGACGCGGTGATCGACGTGGTCAACGAGGACCTGAAGCTGAAGCCCGGGATGACCGCCAACGCCACCGTGGTCTACGCCGAGCGTCGCGACGTGCTGCGCGTGCCGAACGCGGCGCTGCGATTCCGCCCCCCTCCCGGGCTCGCCCCCTCCGAGGTGCGGCCGCCGGGAAACGCGCCCGCCCGCGACCGGCGCGTGGTCTGGGTGCTGCGCGGGGAAAGGCCCCTCGCCACGGCCATCCGCACCGGGGTGAGCGACGGCACCGTCAGCGAGCTCCTGGAGGGCGATCTGCACGCGGGGGACCTGCTGGTCGTCGAGGCCGTCGCCTCCGGGAAGAGCGGCGCCGGGTCGTTCGGACGGGTCCTGTGAGCGGCGCCCCCGTCATCCGCCTCGAGCGCGTCGGCAAGGTCTACCGGATGGGAGACGTCGAGGTGCCGGCCTTGCGCGACGTCACGCTCTCCATCGACCAGGGCGAGTTCGTCGCCATCATGGGCGCGTCCGGCTCGGGCAAGTCCACCTTGATGAACCTGATCGGCTGCCTCGATCGCCCCAGCGCCGGCCGCTACTTCCTCGGCGGCCGGGAGGTGTCCCGGCTCTCGCGCAACGAGCTGGCCGAGATTCGCAACCGCCTGATCGGCTTCGTCTTCCAGCAGTTCAACCTGCTCGCCCGCACCTCCGCCCTGGAGAACGTCGAGCTGCCGCTCCTCTACGCCGACGTGCCCGCCCGTGAGCGGCAGCGGCGCGCGGCCGAGGCGCTCCGCCGCGTCGGGCTGGGGGAGCGCATGGATCACACGCCCAGCCGGCTCTCCGGGGGGCAGCAGCAGCGCGTGGCCATCGCCCGCGCCCTGGTGAACGACCCGAAGGTGTTGCTCGCCGACGAGCCCACCGGCGCCCTCGATTCCCGCACCAGCGCCGAGGTCATGCAGCTCTTCCGCGACCTGGGCAGAAGCGGGATCATCGTCGTCTACGTCACGCACGAGCCGGACATCGCCGCCTGGGCGGAACGGGTCGTGCGCATCAAGGACGGCAGCATCGTGGCCGACGAGCGCACCCCGCGGGGGAAGGAAGCCCTGGGATGAAGCCGCTTCCCACCGCCCGGCTGGCCGGCCGCGCCCTGCTGCGAAACAAGACCCGCTCGTTCCTCACCGCCCTGGGAATCGTCATCGGCGTGGGCGCGGTCATCGCCATGGTGGCCATCGGCCAGGGAGCAAAAGCGCGGGTGGAAGCCACTTACGAGGCGATGGGCACCAACCTGCTGGTGGTGATGTCCGGCTCGACCAGCGCCGGCGGCATGCGCGGGGGGTTCGGCTCCATGCCCACCCTCACCTGGGAGGACCTGAAGGCCATCCAGACGGAGCTGCGCGCCGTCCGCTACGCCGCCCCGGTCCTCCGCGCTCCGGCGCAGGTGCAGAGCGAGGAGCAGAACTGGTCCACCTCGGCGATCGGCTCGACCGTCGCCTATTTCGCCGTGCGCAACTGGCGCCCCTCCCGCGGACGGCTCCTGCTGGACGCCGACGTCGACAGCGGCGCGAAGGTCGTCGTCCTCGGCCAGACGGTGGCCGAGAAGCTGTTCGGTCCGCGCTTCGATCCGGTGGGGCAGTCGGTGCGCATCCGTGGCATGCCCTTCGAGGTGGTCGGCGTGCTCCAGCCCAAGGGACAATCGCCGATGGGCCAGGATTACGACGACGCCGTCATCCTCCCGGTGAGCACCTTCACCACCAAGATCCAGGGCGGCCTGACCAAGTTCCTCGCCGGAGTCATCTTCGTCAGCGCCGTGTCCGCCGACGCCACCGCTCGCGCCCAGCAGGAGATCGAGGGGCTCCTGCGGGACCGCCATCACCTCCGGCAAGGAACGGACGACGACTTCTCCGTTCGCAACCTGTCGGAGATCGCCAGCGCGCAACAGGAGGGTGCCAGCGTGATGACCACCCTGCTCGCGGCAGTGGCCGCCGTCGCCTTGCTGGTGGGCGGCATCGGGATCATGAACATCATGCTCGTCAGCGTCACCGAACGGACCCGGGAGATCGGCGTCCGCATGGCGGTGGGCGCCAAGCCACGCGACATCCTCCTCCAGTTCCTGACGGAGGCCCTGGCGCTCTCCCTCGCCGGCGGGATCATCGGCGCGGGGACCGGGCTGCTGGCCGCGCAGCAGCTCGCCGCGCGCTTCCACTGGCCGATGCTGGTGCAGCCCGCGGTCATCGCCGTCTCCATCGGCTTCAGCGGGCTGGTGGGCATCGTCTTCGGCCTGTACCCGGCGCGGAAGGCCTCCTTGCTCGACCCGATCGAGGCGCTGCGCTTCGAATGAGGTCGCCCGGGCGACTGCGAACGACATTCGGGCAGCCGGAGCGCAGCCCGGCGGGGGAGAATGCGCTTCTCCTCTGCCATCTGGCCGCGGCTTCCTCCCCGCGGAGGCGTACGGGCGCTGCTCGGGCATTCCACCGGCGGGATGCTGGCGGTGAGGTACGCGCTGTTCCACCCCGGGCAGGAGCCGGCTGGTGCTCGCCAACCCCATCGGGCTGGAGGAGTGGAAGGCACTTACACCAGGCGCAGCACGGCGAGGAGCGAGCGGCTCATCGCCTCCGCCACCGATCGCCCGATCCGCTCGCGAAGCGAGGGCATCCGCTCGAAGCTCACCCGGTACAGGTTGGCCTCCGCGGCGCGGGAGAGCAGGTAGTCGTCGCTGGTGCGGAGCTGGTCGACCAGGCCCAGGTCCAGCCCCCGGCGCGCCAGCCAGTGCTCGCCGGTGGCCACCTTGTCGACGTCGAGGGCCGGGCGCTGCGCCTTGACGAACTCCTTGAAGAGCTGGTGCGTGTCCTCCAGCTCCTCCTGCAGCTTCTTCTTCCCCTTCTCGGTGATCTCCCCGAAGACGGTCACCGTCCGCTTGAACTCCCCGGCGGTCATCTCCTGGAAGTCGACGTCGTGCTTCTTCAGCAGGCGGTGCAGGTTGGGAATCTGCGCCACCACCCCGATCGACCCGATGATGGCGAAGGGCGCGGCCACGATCCGGTCGGCGACGCAGGCCATCATGTAGCCGCCGCTGGCGGCGATGCGATCGATGCAGACGGTCACCCGGACGGCCTTCTCCCGCAGGCGCAGGAGCTGGGCGGCGGCCAGGCCGTAGTGGGGCACCGCCCCGCCCGCGCTCTCCAGCCGCACCACCACCTCGTCCTCCTTGCCCGCCACCGCGGCGATGGCGCTCACCTCCTCGCGCAGGCTGCGCACGGCGGTGGCGAAGAGGTCTCCCTTGAAGTCGAGGACGAAGACGCTGGGCTTTCCCTTCTCCTTCGCCTCCTTCTTCCTCCGCTTGAGCAGCTTGCGCAGCTCCTTGCGGCCCACCATCCCGGCGCGCAAGGCGTCGCCCAGGGCGAGGATCTGCCGGTTGAGAGGCCTGACGCGCAGCCCGGGGCCCGCCGGCTTCAGGCGGCGGAAGAGGAAGGCGAGGAAGAGCAGGATCGCGGCGGCGGTGGCGAAGACGACGAATCCCTTGGCCGCGAAGGCCAGCACATCGTGGAGGATGTCCATGGGGCCCTCGTAGCCTTTTGCCGCGCGGGTGGGAAGGCGCGCGGTATCCGAGCCGCTCAGCCGTGCCCGAGGATGGGGTGGGGAAGGTACGGCTTCTCCAGCGCCTCGATCTCCTCCGGCGCCAGGTGCACGGAGAGCGCCGCCGCCGCGTCGGAGAGATGGTGGGGCTTGCTGGCGCCCACGATGGGGGCCGTGATGAAGGGCTTGGAGAGCAGCCAGGCCAGCGAGACCTGGGCGCGGGGAAGGCCGCGCTTCTCCGCCACCTCTCCCACCCTGTCCACCACCGGCCGGTCGAGCTCCTCGGTGCGGCCGTACATGCCGTTGCCGAACTGATCGGTCTCGCTGCGCTTCGTGCTCTCCGCTTTCCAGGCGCGCGTCAACCGCCCGCGGGCCAGCGGGCTCCAGGGGATGAGCCCGATCCCTTCGGCCCGGCAGAGGCCGATCATCTCCCGCTCCTCCTCCCGGTAGAGGAGGTTGTAGTGGTTCTGCATGGAGACGAAGCGCGACCAGCCGCGCAGGTCCGAAAGGTAGAGCGCCTTGGCGAACTGCCAGGCGAACATCGAGGAGGCGCCCAGGTATCGGACCTTGCCCGACTTCACCACGTCGTGCAGCGCCTCCATCGTCTCCTCGATGGGCGTCGAAGGGTCCCAGCGGTGCGTCTGGTAGAGGTCGACGTAGTCCATCCCCAGCCGCCGCAGGCTGTCGTCCAGCTCCTGGAAGATGGCCTTGCGCGAGAGCCCGCGGCCGTTGGGCTCCTTGCGCATCACCCCGCAGACCTTGGTGGCCACCACCACCGACTCGCGGCGGACGTTGCGCTTGAGGAAGCGCCCCAGCACCTCCTCGCTGGCCCCGCTGGAGTAGACGTTGGCGGTGTCGAAGAAGTTGATCCCCAGGTCCAGCGCCTGGCGCAGGAAAGGCTGGCTCTGCTCCTCGTCCAGGGCCCAGGCGTGCCGCCCGCCCGTGGGCTCGCTGGCGACGGGGGCGCCGTAGGTCAGGCAGCCCAGGCAGATGCGCGAGACCTTCAGGCCCGTCTTGCCCAGGTTCACGTAGTCCATGGCGGCCTCCGCAGCGCGCAGCTTACCAGCGCACGTCGATCTCGCAGCGCTTGTTGCCTTCGCCCGGCCGCGCCGGCGCCACCGTGCCCTTGGTCTGCACCAGGTCGAAGGCGAAGAGCAGCATGCCTTCCCAGGCGGCGAAGAGCGCGTCGTGCACCGGGTAGGGGTACTCGATGGCCATGGTTCCCGCGCCGGGCCCCGACTCCTTCCAGGTGAACTTCAGACCCCGCAGCATGATCCCGGTGATGGTGTCCATCCGGGTGAAGAGCGTGGTGGGGCTGGCGCCGAACAGCCGCAGCGTGCTGGCCAGGAGCGGGCGGAACAACGCGCCGAGCTGGCCGGCCGCGGCCTTGTGGGCGACCTGCCGCACCGCCTCCCGCCCCCGCAGGCCGCTGAGGGCGACCAGCGGCTCGTGCACCAGGCGGATGTCCACCCAGGTGACGGGCAAGGGAGGCTTCTCCACCAGCTTCGCGGCCTCCGGCGAGAGCCTGGGGATCACCGCCTCCAGGGCGCCCGCCGCGCGCAGCTCGGCCAGGTACGCGCGCATGACGGCGCCCGCCGTCTCCGCCTGCCCCGCCATGTCGCGCAGTATCGCACGATGGCGGGGCCGGGAAAGATCGCTTCGCCCGCCGCTTGGTAGGCTTTGCCCGAAGGAGACGCCCATGTTCGAAGGATTCACCAAGGAGCGTATCGAGACTTCCGCCGGCACGCTCCTGGTCCGGCGCAAGGGAAGCGGACAGCCGCTCCTGCTCCTGCACGGATATCCGCAGACCCACGTGATGTGGCACGCGGTGGCTCCCCGGCTCGCCGAGGAGTTCTCCGTGGTGGCCGCGGACCTGCGCGGGTACGGCGATAGCTTCAAGCCCGCGGGCGACCCGGAGCACGAGCGGTACTCGAAGCGGGCGATGGCGCAGGACCAGGTCGAGCTGATGCAGCGGCTGGGGTTCGACTCCTTCCTGGTCGCCGGTCACGACCGGGGGGGCCGGGTGGCGCACCGGATGGCGCTCGACCATCCCCAGCGGGTGCGCAAGCTGGCGGTGCTGGACATCGTCCCCACCCGGACGATGTTCAAGAGCGTCGACCAGTACCTCGCCACCGTGTACTTCCACTGGTTCTTCCTCATCCAGCCCGCGCCCTTCCCCGAGCATTTCCTGGGGAGCGACCCCGAGTTCTACCTGCGCAGCGCCTTCGCCGGGCTCAGCTCCGGGGGCAAGGGGATCCGGGAGGAGGCGATCGCCGAGTACGTGCGCTGCTTCAAGGACCCGGCGGCCATCCACGGGAGCTGCGAGGACTACCGGGCGGCGGCCTCCATCGACCTGGTCCACGACGAGGCGGACCTGGGCAAGCGCATCGCCTGTCCCCTGCTGGTGCTCTGGGGCAAGAACGGCCGCATCGCGAAGAAGTTCGACGTGCTCGACACCTGGCGGGAGAAGGCCACCGACCTGCGCGGCCGGGCCCTTCCCTGCGGGCACTACCTGCCGGAGGAGTCGCCGGAGGAGACCTACGCGGAACTGCGGGCGTTCTTCCGCCAAGGCCGATCGTCCACCAGCGCCGAGTAGATCAGCGTGCGCAGCTCGCGGCGGATGGGCCAGGTGTTGGAGGGAATGAGCTGGGTCATGAAGATGACGATCAGATCCTCCGCGGGATCGATGAAGAAGGTGGTGGAGGCCAGCCCTCCCCAGAAGAACTCGCCGGGCGACCCGGGGAGCATGGTGCGGGCCGGATCGAGGGTGATGGCGAAGCCCAGGCCGAACCCCACCCCGTTGTAGATGGCCTCGCTGAAGAGGGACCGCGAGAGCGCCGGCAGGTCCTTGCCGTCCGGCAGGTGGTTCTTCGTCATCAGCTCGATGGTCTTCCGTCCCAGCAGGCGCACGCCGTCGAGCTCGCCGCCGTTGAGGAGCATGCGGCAGAAGCGCAGGTAGTCGGCGGCGGTCCCCACCAGGCCGCCGCCGCCCGAGCAGAGGGTGGGCGGCTCCAGGTACGGGCTCTTCACCGGGTCGTCCTGCAGCTTCATCCCCCCCTTGGGCGTGGCGGCGTAGCAGGCGGCGAGGCGATTCTCGTTTCCCCGGCGGACGTGGAAGCCGGTGTCCTTCATGCCCAGGGGATCGAGAATCCGCGAGCGGAGGAACTCCCCGAAGGGCACGCCCGAGAGCCTTCCCACCAGGTATCCCAGCACGTCGGTGGAGACCGAGTAGTTCCAGGCCGTCCCCGGGGTGAACTCCAGCGGCAGGCCGGCAAGCTTCTGGATCATCTCCTCGAGCGTGGGCCCGTGCCACTCGCCGATCTTCAGCCTGCGGTAGGCGGAATCGACGTTGGTCGACTCCTGGAAGCCGTAGGTGAGGCCGCTGGTGTGCCGGAGCAGGTCGACCACCAGCATGGGCTTTTCGGGCCGCTTCACCCGGAAGGTCTCCAGCGTGCCGCCCTGGTAGACGCCCAGATCCTTCCATTCCGGGATGAGGTCGTGCACGGGCGTGTCCAGCGCCACCATGCCCTGCTCCACCAGCATCATGAAAGCCACGGTGGTGAGCGGCTTGGTCATCGAGTAGATGCGGAAGACGGTGTCCTCCCGCAGGGGCGTCCCGCGCTCGACGTCGGCGTGCCCGAGGGCGCGGAAATGGGCGATCTCTCCCCGCCGCCAGATCAGCGTCAGCGCGCCGGGAATCCGGCCGGTGTCGAGGTAGCGGGTCTTGAGGAAGGCGTCCAAGACTTCCAGCCGGGCGGTGGAGAACCCGGCGGCTTCGGCTCTGGCGCTCATGGGTCCGGGTCAATACCACGCCGCCTTGCGGTAGACTCCTCCGCCCTTGGCCGCCCCTCGCCACTTCCAGACCCTCACCGTTCTGGGCCGCGGCTTGCGCGGGGGCGAGATCACTCCCGTCGCCCTGGCCGAGATGTACCTGGAGCGGATCGCCTCGCTCGACCGGAAGCTGGGCTCCTTCTGCCTGGTGCTGCGCGAGCGCGCCCTGGCCCAGGCCCGCGCCGCGCAGGCGGCCTTGCAGTCCGGCGTGGACCTCGGCCCCCTCCACGGGCTGCCCTGGGCGGCGAAGGACCTCCTGGACGTGAAGGGCTACCCCACCACGGCCGGGACGCGCCTCCTGGCGGACGCGATCGCGCAGAGGGACTGCGCGGCGGTGCGAAGGCTCGACCGGGCGGGCATGGTCCTCCTCGGCAAGACCGTCACCGTCCAGCTCGCCTACGGCGGGGTGGGCATCAACAACGACCAGGGCACCCCGCACAATCCCTGGAGCCCCGCTCCCCACGTGCCGGGTGGCTCGAGCGGCGGGACGGCCGTGGCGGTGGCGGCGGGTCTTGTGCCCGTGGGGCTGGGGACGGACACGGGTGGGTCGGTGCGCATCCCGGCGGCGCTCTGCGGCCTCGCCGGCCTGAAGACCACGGTGGGCCGGGTGAGCCGCGCCGGCGTCTATCCGCTCTCTTTCAGCCTGGACAGCGTCGGCGTGCTCGCCCGCTGCGTGGAGGACGCCGCCCTGGTGTACCAGGAGCTGGCGGGTGAGGACGCCGATGACGAGACCACCGCGGGCGTCCCGCCGGAAGACGCCCTCTCCGAGCTGCGCGCCGGGGCGCGGGGGATGCGCCTGGCCTTCGTCGAGGCGCCCTTCTTCGAGGGCGTGGACGGGGAGATCGTGCAGGCGGTCCGGGAGGCGGCCCGGGTCCTGGAGGGGATGGGCGCGCACCTCGCCACCCTCTCCTTCCCGGAGGCGGTGGAGGCGCACAAGCTCAATCCCAAGGGCGGGGTGATCTCCGCCGAGGCGTACGCGG
>DATKAG010000426.1:0-6935 GCA_035498355.1 Myxococcales bacterium
CGGGAACGTAGCGCAGGCGGATGGTGGCGAAGTCCGGCTGGCCGGTCATCGGGCAGACGCAGGTGAACTCCGGGCACTCGAACCGGATTTCGTAATCTCTTCCGGGACTTGGATTCGTAAACGTCGCCAGGGTCTTGCCCGGCGCCGTCGCTTTTCGGGGGGCCACATCGGCCTTGAGCCTGCGTGCCATCGCTGGCCGGCCCTCGTAACAGGAAAGACTGTCCGGCGCCAGACCAGCGCACATCCTGCGCGGTTGCGGGCGGGGGTGAGGTCAGGTACAACCCCCAGCCATGCCGCGAAAGGCTGACCCCAGCAGTCGTCGCTCTTCTCGCCGCCGCCCCCCCGCAGAGGTCCCGGCAGATCCCCCCTTGCGGCCCCCCCGGAAGGAGGCGCAGGAGGACGCCGACTCGGATTTCGGGCTTTGCCTGGCGCTCGCCCCGGCGCTCCGCCGGCGCGGCGATAACTAAAGAAAAGCACGGGCAATCATAGGGTTGCTCTTCCTCCGGACGGTGAAGACCATTCCGTCCATGGAGACCACCCTGTCCGATACCCGACCGACGTTCTCCCGCCTGACGGAAGGAAAGGCCCGGCAGTCGTGGCGCGCGGCGGTCCCCGTGGTACTGGTGCTCATCGCCTTCGTGGCCTTGGTCGCCTACCTGGCCTCCAGCCTCAGCTCTTACTCACAGAAAGCCTCGCTGGCGGAGCGGGATAGCCAGCAGTACCGCGACCAGCTCACGGCCATGAGCAAGCAGGTGGACAACCTGCAGAAGGAAGTGGCGCTCGACCGCAGCCCCGGTCGGACCACCGTCGTGCTGCAGGCGCCGGAGCCGGCGGGCAAGAAGCGGGCGGCCGCCCCACAGCAGGCGCAGGCCTGGGCGGCCGTCACCTGGGGCGAACAGCCCGACGGCAAGACCTGGATGCGGGCGAACGGCTACGGCATGGGCCAGGGCCTGGACGGCGGGAAGAGCTACCACCTCTGGATGCAGCCGCAGAGCGGCGATCCCATCGACCTCGGGGTCCTGGATGTGGACCCGAATGGGAGCGGCTTCGCCATGAAGAGCGACCTGCCGGGCATCGATCAGGGCAAGTCCGTGATGCTCACCACCGACCTGCCCGACTCCAAACAGCCGGGCGACGTGGTGGCGCAGGCCGATCTGCCCAAGCTGCAGCCTGCCGTGAAGCCTGCTCCCAAGGCTCCCGCCGACAACAACCAGGCGCGCCCGGGCAACGACGCCCAGCAGATGCATCAGTCCCGGTAGGGCAGGGCGGAGTTAACCCCTCTCGATCCTTGACCTATGCGGCGCTCGCCCGTACGCTCTCGGGCCTTCCGGCGCGGCCGGGGCGAGGGGCGACATGGGCGAAGAGGGCACTCCCAAGACCGAGATGATCAACCCGGCGCTCCTCGATGGAGTGTCGGCGAACTTCATCGTCAAGGGGCCCAACGGTGTGGAGAAGGCCTACCCGATGCGGGCGATCTCGGTGACCGTCGGCCGCTCCGACCAGTGCGACATCGCGGTCAAGGACAGCTCGATGTCCGGACGGCACGCCGAGATCAGCAAGATCAACGGCGAGATCCGGGTCAAGGACATGGGCTCGGCGAACGGGATCTGGCTGAACGGGGAGCGGGTCGAGGACGTGGAGCTGTTCGACGGGGACGTGCTGCGCCTGGGGCAGACCTCCATCCGCGTCGACGTGGTGGGCGGCCGCAAGCGGCCCAGCGCGGGACTCAGCCCCAGGCTGATCGCCGGGATCATCGCCGGGGTGCTGGTGCTGGCCGGGGCGGGGATCGCCGGCGGCCTCTATCTGAAGAAGCGGGCGCAGGCCCGGCGCGACCGCGCCACCCTCACCGCTTTCATCGCCGCCGCGCGGGAGAGCCAGAAGAGCAAGCCTTGCGCGGCCGCGGTGGACAAGGTGGGCGACGTGGCGAAGACCCTGAACACCCTGGGGAGGCCGAGCTGCGCCAGCATGCCCAAGGGCGACGAGGCCCGGCGGATCACCGCCGGCTACCGCGAGCTGGCGAAGACGTACGACCGGATCGCCGTCTCCATCTCCCAGTTCGCCGCCCAGTCCACCGCCTCCGCCGCCGCCCTGACCGGCTCCGCCGAGCAGATCGCCGATCCGGAGATGAAAGCCGCCGTCTCCGAGGCCCAGGATCTGATCGAGCAGCGCACGCAGGTCACCACCAGCTTCATCTCCGACTGGCGCAAGCTCTCGACGGCGACGGGCAACTACGCCAACCTGCTCGACCAGGCATTCCTCCAGGGCAACAAGGCGGTCTGCCCGGAGGTCGAGCGCGGCGTGCAGGCGAAGACACCCGCGGAGGTGCTGGTGAACTGCAACCGCAACTTCGACCGGGCGCGGGGCGCCGAACAGGACAAGCTCAAGGAGCTGGACGAGCTGGCCGGCGGCGAGGGCGCGCGGTCCGAGTAGGACTTGCTCGCCCTCTGGATCGCCGCCGCGGTGGCCGCCCTGCTGATCGCGGGGGCGCTCTCCTTCGCGGCGCGGATCCGCGCCCGCCACCGCCGCTTCCTCCGGGCAGAGCCGCCTTCCGCCGCCGCGGACGCGGAGCGGATCATCGATCAGCCGCAGGCGCTCTACCATGGGACCAGGTTCGCCGACGGCAGCGCCCTGCTGGCGCCGGCCTGGAGGGACGCCTGCGTCTGCGACGTCTGGTGCACGGGCGAGGGGCTCTTCATCCGCCGGGAGGGGCAGGGGGCCCTGCTGACCATCGCCCATGGCGAGATCGAGGAGGCGGCGCTGCACCGGGCCTTCGCGGCCATCGCCGGCAAGGACCTGCCCATGCTCCGCCTGCGCTGGCGGCGGGGCGGGGAGCCGATGGTGACGGAGCTCTCGCTGCGCGGGGGGATGGCCTCGCTGGAGGCGCTGCGCAAGGAGATCCACTTACGGCAGGGCGGGGTGAAGGAGCAGCTCGCGCCGCTGCTCGATCGGACGCCCGGATGAAGGTCACCGCCCTGGGCAGCGGCGACGCCTTCTGTTCCGCGGGGCGGGGACACACCTCATGGCTGGTGGACGACGCCCGCGGCTCGTACGCGGTGGACTTCGGCGGCACCGCGCTGCTGGCGCTCCGGCGTCTGGGCCGCGACCCGGAGGAGATCTCCGCCCTGCACTTCACCCACCTGCACGGCGATCACATCGGCGGCTGGCCCTTCCTCCTGGTGGACGCCGTCTATCGCGCCAAACGCACGCGGCCGCTCCTGGTCACCGGGCCGCCGGGGACCGGGGCCAGGCTGCAGGCGCTGTGGGCGGCCTGCTATGCGGCGGCCTCCGAGCGGCCCCTGCCCTTCGCCCTGGAAGTGCGGGAGATGACGCCCGGCGATCGGCTGGATCTCCTGGGGCGGCAGGTGCGGGCTTTCGAGGCGCGGCACATGAGCCCGCCCCACGTCGCCCTCTCGCTGCGCATCGACAACGTCGCCTTCAGCGGCGACACCTCCGCGCTGGCCGAGGGCCTGTGCGAGGGCGCCGACCTGCTCTGCGCCGAGTGCACCCTCGCCGGGCGGAGCACGGAGTCGCACATCGGCTGGGAGACCCTGCGGCAGGATCTGCCCCGGGTCCCCCGCATCCTCCTCGGCCACCTGGGAGCGGAGGCGCGGGAGGCGATCGCGGAAGGCGCGGGTGTGCGGGTGTGCGACGACCTCGATGCCGTCGAGCTATAAGGCGGCATGGACCGCACCGAGCAGCTGCGCCAGTTCATCGCCCGATCGCCCGGCGAGGCCTTTCCCCGCTACGCGCTGGCGCTGGAGCTGAAGGGAAAGGGCGACGCGGCGGGGGCGGCGGCCGAGCTGCAAGAGGTGCTCCGCCTCCAGCCTGACTACCTCGCCGCGTACCTTCAGCTCGGCATGCTGCAGCAGGCTCTGGAGCGGTTCGGGGAGGCGCGGGAGACGTTCACGCGCGGCCAGGAGGTGGCCCGCAAGCAGGGCAACTCGCGCGCTCTCTCGGAGCTGACCCAGGCGCTCGAAACGCTCCCCCGGTAGGTGCAGGTAAGTCCGCGCGCTTCCTTGACTGTTCCCAGGGGCCCGCGCAGGATCGAAGGGCGATGAAAGCGACAAAAGTCCTCGTGGTCGACGACTCGAAGCTCCTGCACCGGATGTTCGAGATGATGCTCCGCGGCTTCCCGCTGGTGCACGCCTTCGACGGCCGGGAGGCCCTGGATCGGCTCGCCGAGCACAAGGACGTGGAGCTGATCCTGCTGGACATCAACATGCCCCGGATGAACGGGCTGGAGTTCCTCACCGCCGTCAAGGCGCACCCGGAGTTCGCGCGCATCCCGGTGGTGATCATCACCACCGAGGGTACCGAGGACGACACCGAGCGGGGGATGCAGGCGGGCGCCGCGGCCTACGTGAAGAAGCCCTTCCGCAACGAGGAGCTTCTCTCGGTGATCAGCCGGCTGACGGCGAGCCCCGCTGCTTGAATTCGCGCATGGCCGCTCCGGAGCACCTCCCGCCTCGGATCGGGTCCGCGCTCGACGAGCTGCGGGCGACGCTCAGCCGCGCCGCCGAGCTGGCCCGGCAGATCGAGGGGAAGGCGGAGCCCGCCCTCGATCTGAAGAGCCGGCTGGCGGACGTGGAGTCGGACCGCGAGGAGCTCTCCGCCAAGCTGGCCGAGTACGAGCACCAGGTGGGGCGGCTGATGAACCTCTACGTGGCCACCTACCAGCTCCACGCCACCCTCGATCCGGGCGAGGTGCAGGCCACCATCGCCGAGATCGCCATCAACCTCCTGGGGGCGGAGCGCTTCGTCCTCCTCTTCCGCAAGGGGGGCAAGAACGAGTCGGGGGAGTGCGAGATCGCCTTCGCCGAGGGCCTGGACGAGTCGCCGGCCGCCTTCTACCGGAACGGGATCTACCAGGGCGGAGACCCGGCGCTGGACGCCACCCTGGCGGACGGGGTGCTGCGCATCGGCCCCCTGGAGGGGTCGGAGGCGATGGCGGTGGTGCCGCTCACCGTGCAGGGCACGCCGGTGGGCGCGCTGGTGATCCTCAAGCTCTTCGATCACAAGGCCATGCTCCGGCCCGAGGACCGCGACCTCCTCGACCTGATCGCCGCCCACGCGGCGTCCGCGCTCTTCGCCGCGCGCGTCTACTCCCAGGCCGACCGCAAGCTGAAGACGCTGGAGAGCCTGGTCGCGCTGGTGCGCAGGCAATGAGCCTCTCGGGAAACCTGGAGGACGTCTCGGTCGCCGACGCGGTGCAGTTCATCCACCTGGGCGGCCGCACGGGGACCCTCTCGCTGGTGCAGGGCGACCTGCAGGGCGGGATCGGATTCCACAAGGGGCGGATCGTCAACGCCTGGGCCCCGGGGGCCCGGCGGCTGGGGGAGTTCTTGGTGGAGACCGGCGTGCTCGAGCAGGCGGCGCTGGACGAGGCGCTGCGGCAGCAGGAGGCGGAGCATCCCCGGCGCTCGCTGGGCCAGGTGCTGGCGGCGATGGGGTTCCTGGGGGAGGAGGCCATCTACCGGGCGGTGGAGCAGCAGATCGAGCGGGCGGTCTACGAGCTCGTGACCTGGAACCGGGGCACCTTCACCTTCGCCCTCGACGACCTCAAGCCCATCGACGACATCGCCCTGGTGCCGGGCGACGTGATCCGGCACCTCAACCTCGACACCCAGATGGTGCTGCTGGACGCGGTGCGGGTGTTTGACGAGCGCAACCGCAGCAGCGAGGCGCCCACCAACGGTGCGCTCCTGTCGGCCGCCGAGCAGGCGGGGAACGGCGCCGCCCTCGCCACTCCCCCGCAGGGGCTGGACGCGCTGGGCGACCCGCTGCGCCCCCGGCTGCAGGTGGTCTCCGCCGACCGGCAGGTGGCGGCCGCGCTGATGCACGCCCTGCCGGACATGAGCGTGGCCCGGGTGGAGCTGCGCGACGCCGGCACCCCGCCCCCGGGCGAGGCGCCCCCGCTGGTGCTCCTGGACATGCGCAAGGGGGCGGTGCCCCTGGAGGCGCTCTCCGGACTGCGCCGGGCGCGGCCCCGCGCCTCGCTGGTGGCGCTGGTGGACCGCGACGCGCAGGTGGCCCAGGTCTACCAGGCGGGGGCCATCGCGGTGATCCCCGCCGACCTGCAGCTGGCCATCGCCTGCTTCCGCTCGGTGGCGCAGAACCGGCGGGATCTCATGACCGGCGGATCGCGGGCCGACCGGATCACCGCCAACTTCGCCAAGCTGCGGCGCATCGTGGGCGACCTGCGCAGCGGCCTGATCTCCACCACCATCTCGCTGAGCCTGATGAACATCATCAGCGAGTCGGTGGAGCGGGCGGTCCTCTTCCTCGTCTCCCGCGACGGCCTCACCGTGCTGGGCGCCTTCGGTACCAGCCCGGGAGGGCAGCCGCTGGCGCAGCTCACCCGCGGGCTGAAGCTGGCGCTGGCCGCGCGCAACGCGCTCACCGACACCCTGGCGGACGGGCAGGTGCACGCCATGCCCTTCGCCGAGGCGCAGCTTCCCGGGGAGTTCGCCACCCTGATCGGCAAGCCTCGCTCCGGCGAGTGCGCCATCTTTCCCGTCACCGGAGGGCAGCGGGTGATCGCCCTGGTCTACGCGGACAACGGGCCCTCCAACCGCGCCATCGAGGAGCTGGACATCCTCGAGCTGGCGGCGGCCCAGGCGGGGCTGGCCTTCGAGAACGAGCTGCTGCGCCGGCAGGCGGCGCACGCTCACTGAGGTGCGCTTGGCGACCCGGGAGATCGACGAGGTGTTCCAGTCCGGCGCGAGCGACGGGGAGATCGTCGCCGCCCTGCAGGAATCCGAGCCGGCCCTGCGCGAGCGGGCCATCGCCCTGGCCGCGCGGCACCTGCCGCCGGAGACCCTGGGCCGATTCGTCGGCGACGACGAGAACGCGGCCCTGCGCAACGCGGCCCTCTCCGCCCTGGAGCGGCAGGGTCCCTACGCCGTACCGCACCTGGTCTCCCTCTCCCGGGGCGA
>DATKAG010000427.1:0-33003 GCA_035498355.1 Myxococcales bacterium
CCCAGGGCCAGCGCCGCCGCGGTGGTGGTCTTCCCCACGCCCCCCGATCCCACGCAGCAGATGATCTTGCGGCCTTCCAGCGGCCTCACAGCGCGCCCTCGATAGCGCGGGAGACCTTCTCGATCGCCTGGGCCCCGAAGCTGCGCTCGAAGAGGAAGGGGACCTTCACCAGCTCGCGCGGGACCGCTTCCCGCAGCACCCCTTCGTAGTGCCCGGAGAGCGCGGCGCGGGACTCGTGGTTGTCGGCGGCCTCGCCGGAGGCGGTGAGCAGCGGCCCGCCCCGGGTGACCGAGACCAACTCCTGCGCCGAGAAGCGGGAGGAGAAGGCGCCGTTGAGGAAGAGGGGGCCGACAGGGAACTGGTGCTGGCGCAGCGCCCGGTCCAGGTAGATGGCCTCGTTCGCCGGCATCTCCTCGGGCAGGGTGACCACGCAGACGCTGCAGCGGGCGGGGTCGGCCAGCACCGACTGCATCAGGCGCATGTCGCGCGCCAGCGGGCCCTCGGAGACCAGCTTGAGGATCACCTCGGGGACGCTGAGGAAGGTGAGGCCGTGGCCGGTGGCCGGGGCGTCCAGCACCACCAGGTCCCAGCGCAGCCGGCCCCGCTCCATCTCCCGCGAGGCGTGCCAGAAGACCTTGCCCAGCATGACGATCTCGGCCAGCGAGGGGGCGGCGGCGAGGAAGTAGCGGGCGGCGGCGTTCTCGAAGGCCAGCCGGTAGAGGGTCTCGTACTTGAGCGTCATCAGGGCGTACTCGCGCATCGACTCGCGCGGGCGCACGTGCACGCTGTAGAGGTTGGGCAAGAGCTCGCGGATCTGCGTGCCCGAGGGAGGCCGGCCGAAGAAGTCGGCCACGCGCTCCTTGGCCACCACCTCGCAGACCAGGACCTTCTTGCCCCTGCGCGCCGCCGCCAGCGCCACCGCCGCGGAGATGGTGCTCTTGCCGGATCCGCCCTTGCCTGTCACCACGACGAGGCGGCGGTCGAGGAGGGCCGGCATGGGCCGCGGGACTTTAGTTTCCGGCCCCAGGCAGGTCAACCTCGCTTGACATGGTGCGGCACGACATTAGATTGCGCGGTCACGAACCGCCTTGGGGGAACAAAGTCCATGCTGCGCGACAACGAAGTCCTGAAGAAGATGATCGCCACCGGGGAGGAGCGGATGAGCAAGCTCGCCTCCCAGCTGCTGCAGAACGAGACCTTCATGGGGGCGCTGCAGAAGACCATGAGCGCGGCGCTGGACGTGAAGGGCGCGGCCGAGCGGGCGGCCCACACCGCCCTGACCGCGATGAACATCCCCACCACCGGCGACGTGAAGAAGCTCGAGGGCAAGATCGAGGAGCTGGAGAAGGTCTTCGAAGGCCTCTCCGCCAAGATCGCCGAGCTGCAGAAGAAGGAAGGCTCGACGCCGCAGCCCCACTAAGCCGTTCCGGCGGACGAAGTTCCGTCAAGAGCCGTTACCGGCCAACGCAGCTTCCGGAAACCTGTACTGTGTCCCCGGGTTCTTCAGGCGGTCCGAAGGGCGGCGCCGTCTTCCGGGACCCCGTCGACGTAGGTCACGCGGTTCTGCGGCAGCGCCGGGACGCGGGCGCCCGGGGTGAGGATGCCCACCAGGTTCAGCGGATCGCAGGCGCTCAGCGAGATGCGCTCCTCGCCCGCCTTGGGGAGCTTGCGCACCGCGCGCAAGGCGTCCACCGCCTCCGGCAGGGCGAACTGCTCGCCGGAGAAGGCCTGGGCGAAGCGGCCGCCGCGGATCTCCCCGCGCGCTTCCAGCCGCCGGTAGACCACCAGGAGCTCCCGCCAGGGCGGACAGCGCGGCTCGCGAGCCAGCAGATCGCGGAACACCACCCCGTACCGGCGCAGGTACTGGCGCGCCAGCTTTTCCTGGAAGCCCGGCTCCCGCTGCCCGGCCTCGAACGGCCGGAGCAGCGACCAGCGCCCCGCCGCCCCCGGCTTCCCCTCCAGGAGCCCGCGCAGGGCGCCGAACCCGTCGCAGGTGACCCGGCCCCCTGCCACCAGCTCCCAGAGCGCCTCGCTCAGCTCGCGCGCCGAGAGGCCGGTCGAGGCGCG
The DNA here is from genome assembly GCA_035498355.1 of Myxococcales bacterium. Lineage (GTDB taxonomy): Bacteria > Myxococcota > Myxococcia > Myxococcales > 40CM-4-68-19 > 40CM-4-68-19. Next base: position 2,068 of record DATKAG010000427.1, read on the forward strand.
CAGCTCGTGGGGGAAGAGGGCGCCGCGCTGCTCCAGGAGCGCGAGCAGGATCCGCGCCCGGTCGCCCAGGGGCTCGCTCCCTCCCCGGGTGGCGTCCAGGAGCCAGGGAAGGTCCTCGCGCCGCACCAGGGCCAGCGGCGTCGCTCGCCCCGGAGGCGCCCTGCGCGCCCCCTCCTCGGCGCAAGCCAGCCGCCCCCAGGCGAGCTCGCCCGCAAAGCAGAGCTGGTCGAGCAGCGCCTTGTCGTAGCGGGAGAGCCGCGCGGGCAACAGCTCGCTCTCCCAGGCCGAGGCCGCCGCCTGGAATCCCTGGAGCTGCCCGACGATCTCCGAGAGCCCCGCCGCCCCGTGGAGCTGCGAGCCGGGCTGCAGGTGCTGCCAGCGGAAGAGATAGCGGAAGAAGTCCTGGGTGGTGGCGGGCTCGATCTCCCGCCGCAGCCGCCCCAGCGTCAGCCCGTGGATGCGGGAGAGCAGCGTGCGCTCGCACCACTCCGTCTCGGTGGCGCCCGCGCGGTAGCGCCCGCGCAGGACCAGCCCGTCGTTCTCCAGCCGGGCCAGCTCCGCCTCGACATCGGCGACGCCGAGCTTGCGCGCCAGCTCGCCAGCCGTGATCGGCCCGCTGATCCCCACCCAGCCGCGCACCGCGTCGAGCAGCTCCGCGCCCGAGCGCTCCGCGGCGCGCCAGAAGCCGTCGCGCAGCGCGGCCCTCCCTTGCGCGCGAAGCTCCTCCAGCCACGCCTGCCACTTTTCCCCCTCCGCGGCCGGCAAGAGCACCAGGGTGAGGAGCAGGTCGTGCAGCTCGTCCGCCGAGCGCAGGTCCGGAGAAGCCTGGGCCACCACCTCGGCGATCGCCTCGGCGTCCAGCGCCCCCAGCGAGGCCGCGTCCTTCGGGTCCAGCGTCCGGCGAAGCTGCACGGCCCGGGAGCGCCTCTCCTCCAGCGGGGCGTCGTCGAGGTAGGCGTAAGGCGCCGAGTTGAGGATCTCGTGCGAGAGCGGCGAGGGCTCCGCGGTGTCGCGGGCGATCAGCCGCAGCTCCCCGCCGTCGATCCGCCGGAGCAGCGCCCGCAATCCCTCGATGTCCATGGCCTCTGTCAGGCAGTCGCGCAGGGTCTCGCGCACCAGGGGATGATCCGGCGGCTCGATCTTCCCCGTGCCGTTCTCCTGGCACTGCGCCTGGGCGGGGAACACCTGGGCGAGCAGGTCGTCGCTGCGCATGCGCAGGATGTTGAAGGGGATCTTCCGCCCGCCGCGCGAGCGCAACAGCGCCAGCGAGCGGGTGGCGTTCCAGCGCCAGCGCACTCCCCACATGGGGGCGCGCAGCGCCGCCTGGGTGAGCATCTCGTCGACGGTGGAAGGGGCGAGGAAGTCGAACACGGACTCCAGGGGGAAGCTGTTCTGCGGCCCCAGCGAGAGGAGGATCCCCTCGTCGGTGGCGGCCGCCTGCAGCTCGAAGTCGAAGGTGCGGCAGAAGCGCTTGCGCAGGGCCAGCCCGAAGGCGCGGTTCTGCTTCGCTCCGAAGGGAGCGTGAACGACGAGCTGCATCCCGCCCGCCTCGTCGAAGAAGCGCTCCGCCACCAGCGTCCGCCAGGTGGGCAAGGCGCCCAGGGCATCGCGGCCGGCGCGCAGGTAGCGGACGATCTGCTCCGCTCCGCCCTGCGGCACCGAGCACTCCTCGGCAAGGAACGCCTGCGCCCGCGCCTCGTCGTCCAGGAGCGGCTCCAGCTCCTCCCGCAGCCGGGAGACCTCCTCCGAGAGCTCGGGCGTCCGCCCCGGTGCCTCCCCGTTCCAGAAGGGCAAGGACGGCGGCGCCCCGTGCGCGTTTTCCACCCGCACCCGGCCCGCCTCCACCCGGCGGATCCTCCAGCTCTCGTTGCCGAGGAGGAAGATGTCGCCCGCCATGCTCTCCACCGCCCAGTCCTCGTCCACCTGGCCGATGTTCGCGCCCTCGGGCTCCGCGATCACCGCGTACTGCGCGGTCTCCGGGATCGCTCCCCCGCTGGTGATGGCCGCGATGCGCGAGCCGCGCCGGGCCTTCAGCACCCGGTTCACACCGTCCCGGTGCAGGCGGGCACCCTGGGCCCGCCCCGCCCGCCGCGCCACCCCTTCGGCGTGCATCTCCACCACCGCGTCGAACTCATTGCGGGGCAGCTCCCGGTAGGGCCAGGCGCGCCGGGCCAGGGCGAAGGCGTCGTCCTCCGCCAGGTCCTCGCAGGCCGCCATGGCCACGAGCTGCTGGGCGAGCACGTCCAGCGGCCAGTCGGGGATGCGGGTCGATTCCAGGTTTCCCCGCCGCGTTCCCCGGATCAGCGCCGCGCACTCCACCAGCTGATCGCGGGTGGCGGGAAAGAGCCTGCCCTTGGGGATCCCGCCCCGGTGGTGCGAGGCGCGGCCCACCCGCTGCAAGGCCACCGACAGGCTGCGCGGCGACTCGAGCTGCACCACCAGGTCCACGGCCCCCACGTCGATGCCCAGCTCCAGGGAGGCGGTGGCCACCGCGCAGCGCACCTGGCCCCGCTTGAGCTTCTCCTCCGCCGCGAGGCGCAGGGCCCGGGACATGCTCCCGTGGTGGGCCACCACCTGGTCCTCGCCCAGGATCTGCCCGAGCTGGTGCGCCACCCGCTCCACCTGGCGGCGGGTGTTCACGAACACCAGCGTGGTGCGGTGGGCGAGGACCAGCTCCGCCACCCGCTGGCAGGTCTCCTCCCGCTGCTCCCTGGAGGCCACGCAGGAGAGCTCGTCGCGCGGCACCTCCACCGCCAGGTCCAGCGCCCGCCGCGACCCGCTCTCCACGATCGCGCAGGGCCGGCCGCCGGTGAGGAAGCGGCCGATCTCTTCGATGGGCCTCTGGGTGGCGGAGAGGCCGATGCGCACGCAGCGCCGCCCGCAGAGGGCGTCCAGCCTCTCCAGGGAGAGGGCCAGGTGGGCCCCGCGCTTGTCGCGCGCCACCGCGTGGATCTCGTCCACGATGGCGGTCTTCACCGTGCGCAACAGCTCGCGGCCGCTCTTGCTGGTGAGCAGGAGGTAGAAGCTCTCCGGGGTGGTGACCAGCACGTGCGGGGGCTTGCGCAGCATCGCCTGCCGCTCGGCCTGGGGCGTGTCGCCCGTGCGCACGGCGGCGCGGATCTCCGGCACGCCCGGCAAACGGCGCAGCTCGGCCAGCGGCTCGAGCAGGTTCGTGCGCACGTCGTTCGCCAGCGCCTTGAGCGGAGAGACGTAGAGCACCTGCGTCTCGCCGGGGAGGGCCTCGCCCTGCCGGACCATCCCGTCCAGGCAGGCGAGGAACGCCGCCAGCGTCTTCCCCGACCCGGTGGGGGCGGCGATGAGCGTGTCCTCGCCGGCCTGGATGCGCGGCCAACCCAGCGCCTGCGGCTCGGTGGGCGTGCCGTAGCGCGACTCGAACCAGGCCCTGACCTGGGGATGGAATCCTTCCAGCATGCGAGGGCTGATGTATGCGCCCAAGCCCGGGGGCGATCAACCGGCTTTGCCGCCGATGCGCACGGAGGAGAGGGGAGCGCGCTCCTCCCCGAAGCCGGCCAGCGCCAGGCAGAGCGGTTCCAGCGCGGCCGGAGGGCAGGTGCCGAGGTCGAGCACCGCCCAGACCTCGTCTTCCCGCAGCTCCACCCGCATCCCGTGGGCGCTCTGGCGCCAGCGGTCCTCGCGCCCCCCGGAGAACCCGCCGTGCCAGGCGAGGACGGTGAACCCGCGCAAGAGCTCCGCCAGCGCCTCCACCTCCCCGGGCGAGGGGGGTCGGGCAAATCCGCAGACCACCGGAAGCTCCTCCCAGTTCCCCGGCTCCAGCAGGACCTCGAGGCTGCCGGCCCGCACCGAGCGCGCGGCTGGCTCGTCCACCTTGGCGCCGTGCACTTCCCAGGTGTGGCCGTCGCGCGCGTCCGCCACGTCGAAGCGCAGAGGCAGCCCGTCGCTTCCCAGCGCCAGCTTGCCGTCCTCGCCCTGGCTGGTCTTCTCGGTGAGGGCGGCGCCGGGCGGGAGCCGGGAAACCATCTCTTCCAGGCGGCGCAGGTAGCCGCGGTAGAGCGGTTCCAGCGCCTCGGCCAGCGTCACGCGTCCTTCGTCAGCTCGGCGATCCTCTTCTCCAGATCCTGGATGCGCTTCTGCAGGCGCTCGATCTCCGCCGCCGCCGCCGGTCCGCCGATGGTCTCCACCACCGACTTCACCGCCGTGTCCACCTTGCCCCGCAGCTCGTCGACGGCCCGCTCCCCCGCGGCCATCACGTCCTTCATGGGGTTGCCGACGCCCTCCCCTTCCTTGCGGAACATCCCGGTCACGCCCCGCACCCGCTGCTCGATGTCGTCGCGGATGCTCTCCGTCCGGGTGCGCAGCTCGCCCAGCTTGCCGGCGATGGTGCCGGCCTTCTCCGCGTAGAAACCCGCCACCGCTTCGCCGCCGTGCCGGATGATCTCCCGGAGCACGCCCAGGGGCATCTGCGAGCGCTTCTTCTCCTCCTCGAAGATGATCTGGGCCAGCGTCACCGAGGTGAGATCCTCCTTGGTGCGGTTGTCGATGATCTTCACCTCGGCCCCGCCCTTGATCATCTGGGCGATCTCGTCCAGGGTGACGTACCGGCTCTCCACCGTGTCGTAGAGCTTGCGGTTGGTGTAGCGCTTGATGACCTTGGGCTCTTTGCGTTCACCCTGCGCTGCGGCATTGGCCGAGTCGGGCGCCGGAGCCTGATCCTGCTCGCTCATTCTGGAAACTCCACGGGTCGGGGCCAGCCGACAGCGTCTTGACGCGAAGCGCAGCGAGGCGATCAGTCCACAGGCGACGGTGTGTGTCAAGGCGCGTTCCTCACACCTGTCGCAGCGGGCATTTCCTTGTCAGAAAGGCAGCCTACGGGGGAGAATGCCAGCGTGGTCGTCCAGTGCCCCACCTGCCAGTCCAAGTTCCGCATCGCCGATGAGAAGGTGACGGACCGCGGCGTGCGCGTCCGCTGCACTTCTTGCAAGAACGTCTTCCAGGTCCGCAAGCCCGGATCGGCAGGCGCCGAGCCGGCCGGCGGGCCGGGCAGCACCATCGACCTCGCCTCGCTGGGCGCGGCGGCGGTGGCCAAGACCGCCGCCGGATCCGCGGCCAGGCCGGCTGGCGCAGCGCGTCCCGGAACGGGGCCGGTGAAGCCGTCCACCGGGCCCGTCAAGCCTTCGACGGGGCCGGTAAAGCCTTCCACTGGCCCGGTAAGGACCACGTCGGTCAGGCCTCCCACCGGGCCGGTGAAACCTTCGACCGGACCTGTAAAGCCCTCCACGGGACCGGTGAAACCCTCGACCGGCCCGGTGAAGCCCTCCACCGGCCCGCTGCGCACCACCGCGGCCCGGTCGGTGGCCGTGCAGGGCGGCGATGGCGCGGCGCGGCGTCTCGACGTCGACGACCTCTTCGGAATGGCGGAGCTGACCGGTGACGCGCCGCTCTCGGGCCCGCTGGATCCGCCCGCCGCTCCCGCTCCCAAGGCGGCGGAACCCCCGCCGGCATCCCCGCTCGACGACCTGGACCTGGAGATCGACCGTGCGAGGCAGAAGCCGGCGGACGCCGCCCCGGCCGCCGCTCCGGCAGACGCGCCGCCGCCTCTCGATGCCCCGCTGCCCGCCCCGGCCCCCGAGGCGCCCGCCGCGGGCCTCGACTCCTCGCTGGGGCACCCGCCGGCCGCTCTCCCCTCGGGAGCGAGCAACCTGGAGCTGGTGGAGCCAAAGCCGGCGGCGGAAGCGAAGCCCCTGGAAGCGCCCCCGGCGCCCGCGCCGTCCAAGCCGCGGACCGATCCCATCCGGCGCCCGACCACCAAGCCGCAGCCTCAGGCCAAGCAGAAGGAGCCGGAGATCGCTCCCGCCAAGGCGGTGGTCTCCAGCGCCCTGACGGGCCTTCTGGGCGCGGCGCTCGCCATCATCGTGGTGATCGCCTCCGCGCTCTCCGACGAGAACGCCTCCGGCTGGTTCGGATTCGGGCCCCCGAGCGAGGTGATCGCCACGGGCGTGGTGAGCGGGCTCTACGACACGGCGGGGGGAAAGCCGGTCTTCTACATCCGCGGCCGCATCCAGAACCGCAGCGACAAGGTGCGCGGCCCGGTGCGCGTCACGGCGGAGCTTCTGGCCGACGGCTCGCCGGAGGCGCGGGCGGAGGCCATCGCGGGCAGCGAGCCCACGCCGGAGGACGTCTGGTCGGTGCGCTCCTCGGCCGACGTGGAGAAGCTCAGCCGCACCCTGCAGGCGGCGCGCGTGGAGCGCAAGCTGCAGCCGGGAGACAGCCTTCCCTTCTTCGCGGTCATCCCCGATCCGCCGGCCGATCTCGACCGGCACCGCCTGCAGATCAAGGTGGAGACGGTGGAGGCCTGGACGCCGGGGGCCGCCAAGACGGCGCGGGAGAAGTAATGGACGTTTCCGAGCTGGCCCGGACCCTCGCCTCGCTCGAGGCGGGGGAAATGCGGGCGCACAAGGCGGCCGCGGTGCTCGCCGCCTTGCCCCCGCACGAGGCGGTGGCCCTGCTCGGCCAGCTCTTGCGCCGCGCCGACCAGCGGACCGATCCCGCGGCCGCCGCGCTGGAGGGCCTGCTCCGGGCGGTGCGCGAGCTCCTGGAAGCGCCGGTGGCCGAGGCCCTCTTCCACGCCGCGGCCGACGATCCCGGAGTGCAGGCCCTGCTCACCAAGGCCGTGCCCGCACGCGACTTCGACCACGACCGCGAGGAGTGGATCGACCGGGAGATGCGCGCCCGCACCCTGGGCGAGCGGCGCTCGCTGGCGCGCACGCGCGACCGCGACCTCCTGGCGCGGCTCGCCACCGACCAGGACCCCACGGTGGTGCGGCACGTCCTGCAGAATCCCCTCTGCACCGAGCGCGAGGTCCTCACCGCCGCCTCCCGCCGCCCCCAGCGCCCCGACGTGCTGGAGGAGATCTTCCGCTCCCGCCGCTGGTCGCCCAACCGCCGGGTGCGCCGGGCGCTGGCCCTGAACCCCTACAGCCCGCCGTCCCTGGCCTCCGCGGCGCTGGCGCTGCTCACCGCCCCCGACTTGCGCGAGGTGGCCGAGGACCTGAGCGTCTCGCCGGAGGTGCGGGTGCAGGCCCGGCGCCTGCTGGGCGGGCGCGGCGAACCTGCCTGAGCCCGGGCTACTTCTTCTCCGCCGTGGAGCGCGCCTTCTCGCCGGGGGCAGAGGGGGCCTTCTCCGGGGGGAGCGCTTCCTTCTTGGGGGTGACGTCGATCTCGTCGTTGCCGCTCACCGAGCGCTTGAAGTTCTTGATGCCCTTTCCCAGCGCGTCGCCCAGCTGGGGCAGCTTGCTGGCCCCGAAGATGAGGAGGATGACGATGAAGATCAACAGCAGCTCGCCGAAACCGAGATTCATCGAAGCGTCTCCTCTTCTGGCAAGCTAGCACGGAGATGCTCCCGGCGCACTTCAGCCGCGACGGACGGCCGCTGATCTGGGCGCACCGCGGCGCCTCCGCGGAGGCGCCGGAGAACACCCTGGCCGCCTTCGCCCTGGCTTTGCGGCAGGGCGCCGACGGGGTGGAGCTGGACGCGCAGCGCTGCGCCACCGGCGAGGTGGTGGTGGTGCACGACGACTCGCTCGCCCGCACCGCCGGGCATCCGGGGCTGGTCACCGCCACGCCCTGGTCCACCGTGCGCGGGCTGGACGCCGGCGGCTGGAAGGGAGCCGCCTTCCGCGGCGAGCGGGTTCCCTTGCTCGCCGAGGTGCTGGAGTCGTTTCCCCGCCTGGTCAACGTGGAGCTGAAGTGCGACCGGGCCGACGACCGGGGCCTGACGGCCGAGGTGGTGCGGGTGGTGCGGGGGGCAAAGGCGGAGGACCGGGTGCTGCTCAGCTCCTTCAACCCGCTCTGCCTCGCCCGCGCCCGCCTGCTCGCCCCGGGCCTGCCCCGGGCCATGCTCTTCGAGAGGCAGCAGAGCTGGCCCTTGCGCTCCGCCCTGGCCGCCCCGCTGGTGGGCGCCCGCGCCCTGCACCCGGAGCGCGTGCTGGCCACTCCCTCGCGCATCGCGCGCTGGAGGAGGCGGGGCTACTCGGTGGCCTGCTGGACGGTGGACGACCCGGAGGAAGCGGGGCGCCTGCACCTGGGTGGCGTCTCGGGGATCATCACCAACCGGCCGGAGGCAATGCGAGCCAAGTGGAAGCGTTGACGTGGACGCGGACGTCAACGATCCGCGTTCAGTTGATATTCACCCTGCTCGCCTTCAGGTTGAGCTGGCTGCCCGCCTTGATGTTGACGTTGCTGTCGGCCTTGAGGTCGAAGTTCGTGCCCACGTCGATCTTCGCCGACTTGCTGGCCTTGATCTCCAGGTCCTCGCAGGCGAGCACGATCTTCTTCTCCGCGTGGATCTCCACGTCCCCTTCCCCCGCCTCGATGAGGAACTTCTTCTTCTTCACGTCGAAGCTCAGGGTGCGCTTCCCGCTCTTGTCGGCGAGGACGATCTTCTCCTCCCCGTCCTTGTCGTCGAGGATGATCTGGTGCCCCGACTTCGTCTGGATCATCAGCCGGGTGTTGTCGTCGGTGTAGGCGTCCTTCATCGGCTTGTCCACGCCGTTCCAGAGCGAGCCGATGACGTACGGCTGGCGGGCCTCGCCCCGCTCGAAGGCCACCAGCACCTCGTCGTTCACCTGCGGCAGCCAGTAGAACCCGCGCCCGGCGCCGGCCGCCGGCTGGGCCACCCGGCACCAGTCTCCCTCCGGCTTGCCCGGCAGGCGGGGAAAGCAGACCTTCACCCGGCCCAGCTTGTCGGGGTCCTGGACGTTGGTGACGATCCCGATCTCCACCCCGAACTGCTTCGCGTCCGCGCCGGAGGAGCTGTCCCGCGCGCTCCCCAGGATGCTGTAGAGGTTGTCGGCCACGGAGCCCTTTCTAGAGGATGGGCGGCAGGGTGAGGACGGTGCCCGGCTTCACGTCGCGGGGATCGGAGATGCCGTTGGCGTCGGCGATGCGCCGCCACTCGGCCGGGTCGTCGTACTCCTCGTGCGCGATCAGGGCCAGGGTCTCGCCCGACTTGAGGGTGCGCCGCTTGGTGTGGTCGGGAGAGTTGCGCGGCTTCTTCTCCAGCTGCTCCTTGGCGGTGAGCAGCTCCTTGAGGGAGAGGTTGGCGGTGGCCCGGCAGGGCTTCCCGTCGGGGAGGAACATGGTGTAGCGCACGGTCAGGCTCTCGATGAAGCCGGTGAGCTTGAACCCGCCCCAGGTGAACATCACTTTTGGCGGGCGGTGCTTGTCCTCGTTGACCACCGCCAGGTCGAGGATCTTCTGCGTGTGCTCCGCCCGCACGTCCTTCTTCTCCTCGTAGGTGTCGAAGAAGAGCTCGACGTTGAGGATCTGCGGGTTGCCGCTGGTGAACTCGTGCTCCGGGGTGTCCAGGCCGGGCGACTTGTGCGGCTCCCACTGGACGCTCTTCTGCACCGAGTATTCCTTGGGGTTGAAGAGCACGTCCCACGACTCGTTCGTGTCGACGTTCATCAGCTTGGCCTTCTCCAGCGTCGCCATGTCTGCTCCCTCGAATCGTCGCGGCCGGTTGGCCGCCGGACCTCAGCCGCCGAACCGCTCCCGGTCGCTCTGCAGCCGGCGGCGGATGCGGTGGTAGATGCGCTGCGCGATGGCGTCCACCGACCCCTCGATCTTGGAGTGGGCGATGAGGTCCTCCGCTTCCCGCGGCTGCTGTCCGCGCTCCGTTCCCCGGCCGCGCGCCTGCGGCGCCGAGGGCCCCACCGGGGCCAGGCTGCTCATGGCCGAGAGCGGCGGCGGAGCGGGAGGGATGGCAGCCACGATCGACATCTCGATGGTCTGCGCCCGCGCCCGGACCGAGGAGCCGGCGGGGACCGCGCCCGCGGCGCCCGCGCTGCTCACCGCGATGAAGGCCGGGGCCGCGGCGTTTGCCGGCGCGGAGGGAAGAGCCTGCGGACCGGCCGATCCCGGGGCGGGCCGCACCGCCGGGAGGCTGCCCAGGCCGGCCGGGGCGAATTGGGGGACCGCCAGGGCGGGGCCGCTCTCGCGCTCGTCCGGCTCGGTCCCGGCGATCAGGATCATCCGCCAGATCGCGGCTGCCGTGTTGGCGGCGGCCAGCCCCGCCCGCAGCGAGAGGACCGGGGCCGGCGAGCCGGCGTGGTCGGCGCGCCAGGCGGCCGCGCTGCCCGGGGACCACCAGAGCGGAGCGCCGGGGTAGCGGAAGCGCAGCGAGCGTGGCGAACGGTACGCCGGAGGGACGGCCTGGGGGAGCGACGACGAGGTCGCGCCCGCGCGCCGGCTTCCGAACGGAGTGGAAGCGATGCTGCTCGCGGCCGGGGGAGCGGCGAAGTCGCCGGCGGCGACGATCTCCTGCCGCGGCGCCGGCCGGAAAGCAACGTCGGCCCGAGGAGCAGCCACCGCCCTGGCCGCGGGAGCCGCCGGAGCGGCAAGCCGGGTGTCCGCGTCGACGGGGACCGGCCGCGGGAACGTCTCGCCGCGGTGCAACTCCGGGATGCTCGCCGAGCGGCGCCCGCTGCTCACCTGCGCGGGACCGGCGGCCGCGCGCACCTCCTGCGGGACAATCGCCGCTGGCGCGGGCGGGGCCTCCACCAGCGCCGCGCTCTCCGCGACCTCGGGCAGCGAATAGCCGGAAGTCGACGGACGGGCGGGCTCCGCGAGCGTTGCGCCTTGCGCCGCGGTGGGGCGGGCCGCTTCCACCTCGCGGCCGCCGCCCACCAGCGGGCGATCGAAGCCGGGCGTCGAAGGCCACTCCGCCGCCTCGGGCAAGAAGACCGCCGCCGGCTCGCTGAGGGTCGGCTGGCCCATCCGCGCCCAGAGCGGAAGGGGAATGACGATCTCCTCCTCCCCCAGGCCCAACGGCCTCGCCGGCCGCTGCGCGGAGGGGGCCTCGTACGGCGAACGCTCCGCCACCTCGCGGATGGCGAGCGGCAGGGGCGCCCCCGGACCCGGCGTCCAGCTCCCGGTGGCCACGAGCGCGCGCTGCAGCAGGGCGGGCAACCCGGAGAGGGAGGGCGAGGCCGCGAGCAGCGGCTGCACCTCGGGGCCCTCCAGGGCGGCCACGGCCTTGCGCGCGCTCCGCACTGCCAGCTCGCGCGACGCGCCGGTCACGACCGCCGGCCCCGGCGCCGCTGCGGAAAGCTCGGACGGCACCACCGGCAGCGCCGGCGTGGCCAGATACGCGTGCAGCGCGTGCGAGAGATCCTCGCCCACGTGCAGCCGGCCCGTGGCGGGGAAGGGCATGGAGAGGAGCAGCCGGGCGGTGTGGTCGCGCAGGCTGGGGGGCGCGGCGAGGCGGACCGTACTCCTTCTCATGTCGCCGGAAGGAAGCTGGAGCGCGCGTCCCACCGGGATGGCGTAAGGCGATGAGCCCAGGCGCCCCACCGGGAGCCGGTAGCCTCCCGCCGCCGCGGTCCGCTCGAGCGAAAGGTGGAGCGCGCGCAGCGCGGAGACGGGCAGCGCGCCGGAGCGGGGAGCGATCGCCGCGGCCGCGCGCAGGCCCACCACGGGGTCGCGCCCGAAGGAGGGCGGGAGCGCGATGGGCAGGCGCTTCGGGTGCGCCACCAGCGTGCCGTCGGGGGCGCGGAACGCCAGCGCCGACGCGTCCACGGGACGGGGCGACGAATCGAACAGGGACAGCGGCGCGGCGAACGCCCTGCCCGTATCCGGCGGCGCCGCGATCGTCCTGCCCGTGCCCCGCGCCGCGAAGACCCCGCCCGGGCGGGGCCGCGCAGCGAACGTCTTTCCCGGGCCCGCCGTAGCGCCGCCCGAAGCGAGCTCCCAGTCGGCCCAGGGATCGCCCGTGATCTGTCCGAGAAGCAGCGGGCGGACGACCAGCGTCCTTCCCTCTCCGGCGGCCTCGGGGAGGAACAGCTTCTCCGGCTGCAGCCAGAAGGAATCGGCCTGGGGCGGAGCAGCGGCGAGAAAAGGCTCCGCGGCCCGCGGGCTGGCCAGGGCCTGGATGGGCGCATCCCCTCCGCGCACGGCGGCCAGCATCTCGCCTTCCGCCAGCGCACGTTCCCCGGCGGTCGCGCGCGGCGCTGCCGACACCAGGACCAGCGTCTCCGCCGTCTCCACGGCGTAGGTGCGCCCGGGCGCTTCCGGCTCCAGGGCGGGGAAGAACGGCGAGGCGCGTCCGACTCCGGCGCTTTCCCGGAACCCGGGCCGATCCGCCGCCATCCAGCGATCGGTCACGGCCGCAAGCAGGTCCAGGTTCTGCCCGAGGGCGAAAAGCTCCTGCGCCTCGTCCAGCGCCTTGCGCACCGGGCTGAAGCGGGCCAGCCGCCGGCCGGGGGCGCGCACCGCGGGCATCGACGCTTGCCGCAAGCTGAGCCGCTCGAGGGTGCGGGCCACCATCGCCACCTCGACGGCCACCACCTCGCCGGAAGAGCGGACCAGCCAGGCGCGGGGCTCGCCCGCGGAGGGACCGGGCCGCTTCACCACCGCCGCCTCCAGCGTCCGCGCAAGCCCGGCGTCGTTGTCCAGGCGGAACTGACCGGAGTGGGAAACCACCACCACCTGGTCGCCGTCCTCGACGATCACGTACTCCAGCCGGTCGAGCTCGAACTGGTAGACGTGCAGCCGCTGCCGCGCGGAGCTGACCACCGCCTGCGCCAGGCTGGCGCTGCGCCGATGCATCCGGTCGGCGCCGACGAAGATGCGCTCGGCGAAGATCTCCTCGGGCAACTCGGTTTCGAAGGCGTGAAAGATGTGCTCGGCGAACTCCTCGGCGTCGAGCAGGGCGGGCCCCTCGGGGAAGCGATCCATCGCCCGCCAGAGGATCTCCTCCAGCGGCGGCGCACCCTTGGCAGTCCCGGTCGCGGGCACGCGCATCACCCCTTGGTCAGCTTCTCGATGGCCAGCTCCATCACCTCGCAGAGCGCCTGCCCCGTGCTGGAGTCGAAGTCGCTCATCTCCCAGCGCACCGGCCAGGCCTTCTGGAAGTTCCAGCGCCCCACCTCGGTCCCGTCGGCCGCCAGGGCGACGACGGAGCCGTTGCGCCGGGCGATCTTCTTGGTGCCGGAGGCGGCGACCTCGTCGCGCCACTGGAAGAGCGCCGGGTCGGAGACGAAGCCCTTGGTGAGCACCAGGTTCGCGGCCCTGCTGGGGCCGATCAGCTTGCGCACGGTCTCGTTGTCGCCGCCCTCCTGGTACTCGACGATCTCGCTCTCGCTCTTCAGCCCCTGGCACTTGCGGAAGGCGGCGCTCTCGATGGAGTCGATCTCCACCCGGAAGAAGGCGATCGCCTGCGGGTCCTTGCGCGTCGCGGTGGCCATCGAGTCGTCCCCCAAAAAACCGTACAGCCCAGACGCTGAGCAGCTTATCAGGGAAACGGAATTCTGCCTAGGCGTGACTTACAAGATCCTGTAATTCGGCAATTATCCGGCAGCAACCGCGGGGGACACCGCCTGCGGCTCGTTGCCCTCGTCGGTCCGCTCGCGGGTCCACTGGTGGATGCGCACCACGATGAACTCGGCCGGCTTCACCGGGGCGATGCCGATCTCGCAGATCAACTGTCCCACCTCCCGGGCCTCGGGAGGGTTGGTCTCCTCGTCGCACTTCACGTAGTACGCCTCGTCCTGGGCCGCCCCCACCAGCGCGCCCTGCTTCCACAGGTCGCCGAGGAACACGTCCACCGAGCGGATGATCTTCTTCCACAGGGTGGGCTCGTTGGGCTCGAACACCACCCACTGCGCGTACTTCTCCACGCTCTTGCGCACGAGGATGAAGAGCCGGCGCACGTTGATCTGCACGAAGGCGGGATCGGAGCTGAGCGTGCGCGCTCCCCAGATGCGGATCCCCCGGCCGGGGAAGGCCACCAGGGTGTTGACGCGGTGGTCGAAGGCGTGGTCGCGCTCGCGCTTGCGCACCCTCTGGGCCACGTCCACCAGGCCCTGCAAGGGCTGGTTGGCGGGCGCGCGGTGCACACCCTCCAGCGCGTCGGTGCGGGCGATCATCCCGGCGATGTGGCCGGAGGGCGGGATGGGGGCCAGCACCTCCTCGCCCTTGCGCACCTGGATGAAGGGAAAATAGAAGCTGGCGTGCGAGGAGTCGAACTGCCCCCGCCACTCCACCGCCTGGGCGAGGTCGTGCCCGGGCAAGGGGTCGAGGATGCAGAAGCGGTCGTGCAGCTTCTCGCAGTGGTCGATCATCGCCCGCTGCACCGCCAGCACGTGATGGCGTTCCTGGAACCCCACCGAACGCCCGTACTGGAACATGAGATCCGGCGCGGCCAAGAGGTCCACGTGCTCGATGCGCTCCAGGGCCTGCAGCCCGCGGGGCGCCGTGCCGGAGAGGCCGATGAAGTCGTCGGGGGTGGGGTCCAGGCCCCCTTCCGGGCCGACGTTGACCACGTAGGCGGTGCGCCCGCCGTTGTCGAAGAAGCCGCGCAGCGCCATGGTCATGTAGCCGTCGGCGGCGCCGAACACCTTCTCGTACTGCTCGTAGGAGCCCACCCGGATGGGCTCGTGGCGAGGCCCCTGGGCGGTGACGCCGAGGAAGGCGGTCACCCCCGTCTCCACCCGCTCCAGCGGGATGTAGCGATCCCCTGCCGACTCGATGTGGACGCCGGGAGTCTTGTAGAGGCTGCTCATCGGAGGGTCCGTCCCACGTCTGGCCCGCTAGAAGGAGGTGTCGCCGCCGCCGCCGGAGCCCTTGGTGGTCTCGTTGATCCGCTTGTTGATCGCCGAGATCTCCTCGATCCACATGTGGCGTTCCTTGTGCTCCATGGAAAGGATGTCGTCCATGCCCCAGTGGAAGTGATACGCGATGTACGCTACCTCGCCGGAGAGCTTGTCCAACGGGTAGCTTACGATTCCCCCAGCGCCGTCGCTCCCGTCCCGATGTCCACCTGGAACTCCTGGCCGCAGCCCGGGCACTTGGCGCCCACGTTGGCGGTGCCGCTCTCGTTGATCTGCCGGTAGAACTCCTGCAGGTAGGAGAGGTCGGCGGAGAAGAGTCCCTCCACGATGCCGGGGTTCACCTCCCCCTCCTTCATCTCGCCCAGCCTGGTGATCACCCTGGAGAGCAGGATGATCACCAGGTAGGCGCGGTTGTTCTTCACCCGGAAGTCCTGGAGGGGGATGATCTCGTCCTTGGCGGTGGCGAGCCGCATCACTCCCTTGCGGTGCAGGTTGCCCTGCTGGTCCACGAAACCCTTGGGCAGGGTGAACTCGAACTCGGTCTTGAACGCCATCGCGATCGGACTCCTCCAGGAAAAGGGCGCTGCCGGGCTATCCCATCTTCATTTCTTCGAAGCCGATCTCCAGGATCTCGCGGGCGATCCCCGACTCGTGCGAGTTCATGGTGGACCGGGTCCAGCGGGTGGGGAAGCAGTGGAAGAAGTTGATCCGCTTCGCCTCGTCACCCTTGTCGTTGTGGAAGGTGATGGAGATGCTGCGGCGGTCGGTCTTCCCGTCCACCACCTCCTTGCGCCAGGTGAAGAAGGCCTTGTCGTTGCCCTGGTCGCGCTCCACCACGATGCGGCCCGGCCGGAAGAGGCCCGGGCGGCAGTGGGTCTGGATGTCGTCGCCGTCGTTGTACTCCACCACCTCGCACTCGAACTCCACGCCGTCCACCTTGTGGACGCCGTTGACGATCACGCCGTCGATCTCCAGCCCGAACTTGTTGCTGAGGAAGTGGTCGCCGTTGGTCTTGGTGAGGCCCTTCAGGGTCTCGCGGTTGAACTTGTTGGCCATGGTCTTTTTCTCTCCTGGTGGGAAACGGGGGTCAGGCCAGCTCGACGCGCTCGTACATGATCTCGAGCGTCTCCATGATCTGGTCGGAGTTGCGCGAGTTCATCCCGCTGATCTTCCACTTCTTCGGCCAGCAGTCGTGCAGGTTCACCCGCGAGGACTCGGTGCCGTCGTCGGTGAGGTAGACGATGCTGATGCTCTTGCGCTGGACGTCGCCCTCGTAGACGGTCTTGAACCAGTCGAAGAACTCGGTGTTCGCAAAGAGGCGGTCGAGGGTGAGGGTGCCCACCTTCTGCCGTCCCGGCCGCAGGCGGGAGAAGTGATCGTCGGAGTCCTGGTAGACGATCATCTCGTGCTCGTGCCCCAGGCCATCACACCGCATGATCCCGCCGGCGGTGACCCCGTCGATCTCCACGGTGAACCGGTTGTGCTGCAGGAAGTCGCCGCCGGTGTTCTTGGTGGCGGACTTCAACGTCTCGCGACTGTTCTTCACTCTCGTTCCTCCTGTCTGCGACCCCCGAAGGGTCCGTCCTTTGCCATTCCCGCCGCCGGGCCCTCCCGGGGCCGGGATTCACTTCCTGATCCTTCTCCCCTCCATCCGGCGTCCCGGGAGCGGCGAGGAGCCCGCTCCCGGGAAGCGCCATCCCCCTCTACTTCGACTGCCCTGCCATCTGGCCGATGCGGAAGATGACGAACTCCGCCGGCTTCACCGGGGCCAGGCCGATCTCGCAGACCATCTGCCCGGCATCCACCACCTCGGGCGGGTTGGTCTCCGCGTCGCACTTCACGTAGAACGCCTCCTCCGGCGTCTTCCCCATCAGCGCGCCCGAGTTGTAGATGCGCAGGAGGAAGGCGGTGATGTTGCGGCTCACCCGCTTCCACAGCGTCTCGTCGTTGGGCTCGAACACCACCCACTGGGTGCCGATCTCGATGGACTGCTCCACCATGAGGAAGAGGCGGCGGACGTTGATGTAGCGCCAGGAGGGATCGCTGGAGACGGTGCGCGCCCCCCACACCCGGATGCCCCGGTCGCCCATGTTGCGGATGCAGTTGATCCCGCGCGGGTTGAGGAAGTCCTGCTCGGCGCGGGAGATGGTGTAGCGAAGGCCCAGCGCGCCGCGGACGATCTCGTTGGCCGGGGCCTTGTGCACGCCCCGCTCGGCGTCGGAGCGGGCGTAGATGCCCGCCATGTGGCCCGAGGGAGGCACGAAGATGTTGCCCTTCTCGGGGTCGTAGACCTGGATCCAGGGGAAGTAGTAGGCGGCGTACTGCGAGTCGCGGGGCTTGGGCAGTTTCGCGATCCCGTCCTTGCCCAGCTCCTCGGCCGAGTCGAGGATGGCGAAGCGGTACTTGTTGTTCTCGCAGTGCGAGATCACCGCGTCCTGGATGGCGGCGTCGCTCTGGCCCGGGGCGCAGACCAGGGAGATCTCGGGGATGTCGTTGAAGACGTTCAGGCCGGTGCGCCGGCCGGGGCCCTCGTCCTTGCCGATGTAGAGGGCGGGATTGACGGCCGAGCTGGCGGGCGCTGCCGTTGCCGCCGGGCCCACCGCGGGCTTGCCCTCGGGGACCTTCTTCGCCTCCGCCTCCTTCTTCTCCGACTCCTTCGCCGCCTGCTCCGCCGTCATGGTGCGGGTGGAGACGTTGCAGACGAAGGCCTTGCTCCCGCCGTTGTTGAAGAACCCGTAGAGGGCGTGCGCCAGGTGGGTGGAGTGGGTGAAGTCGCCGAAGGTCCGGGTGTACTGGGCCCAGTTGGTGATCAGCACCGCCTCGTTCGTGGGGCCGACCGACGACTCGCCGATGAATGCCGCGGTCGAAGTCCCGACTGCCTCGATGGGCTTCGATCCGCGGTCGACCTCCTCGATATAGACGCCAGGGGACAGGTACGACGTTGCCATTTACCGCTCCTTACCGTTCGGTGGTTGGAGAGCCGCACAAGGGAGGCGGCCTCGCGTGGGAGATTGCCTGCTTTCCTTTTCTCGATGACCACAGGTCGAACGAAACATCCCTCCATGCCCGGGAGTCACTTGCGCGGCGGAGCCACGATCTTCGGCGGCTTCGCCTCCACCCCCAGCTCCCTGGCGCTGACGCTGCCCGGGGGTGGCCTGAGCTGATCGAAAACGTCGATGTGGCGCTCGCGGACGCGCTTGCTGCGCCCCAGCTCGCGCCCGGAGAAGAGCCGAGCCTCGGTGCGGTACCCCACCGCCACCCGCGCGCCCAGGCCCAGGCCGGAGAACACCGACTCGGCCGTCTCCAGCGTGAACCCGCTGTCGTGGTGGACCGGGACCGCGTCCTGCCGGGTGAAGGAGTCGCCCAGGAGCTGCTCGCCGGTGAGCTTGGGATGATCGAGGAAGGCCTTCATTCCCAGGGCGAGGATCTCGTGCTCCTCCGCCAGGTCGTCGGCGGCGGCGGTGAGCAGCCAGTGCAGCCCCAGCTCCAGCGGGCGGGCGTAGCGCACCACCTGCGTCTCGCCGTTCTCGTCGGTGATCTCCTCCTCGAGGTGCCAGTTCTCGTTGGTGCGCACGTCGATGGAGGGACGGATGTCGTAGAGGTAGAGGACGAGGCAGGGGGCGTTCTTGCGCAGGAACTCCGGACCCGGCGCGGCCAGGTGCGCCTTCGCCTTGCTCCTCTGCGCCGAGAGCTCCGCGCGCAACAGCGCGAGGAGGCTCTGGCCGACGTCCCGGATGACCTGGTGCTTGGGCATGAGGCAGACCGCTACCTTAGGAGGTTGTTCTCCCGAAGTGAGTGCACAGGTGAGAGGGCTGCGCCCATTTTGGGAGAATTCCCGGTCGAGTCAAGGACCCCCCGCACGAAGGCTGCGGCGCGACGCGTCTGCTCCCGGAATTCGTTGGCGAATCCGCTCGACACCGAAATGTCCCCCCCGCGCGGCCTACTCCTCGATGTCCGCGCTGTCCTCGTCCTTCTTGACGGCCTCGTCGGCCGCCTTCTTCGCGCCTTCCGCCTTCGCGGCGATCTCGTCCTTGATCCCCTTCGCCTGGCCCACCTCGGCCGCGGCGTCCTTCGCGCCCTGCACCACGCCGATGGCCGGCACCACCTCGGCCGCTCCCGTCCCGGCGATGATCCCCGCCTGCATCCCCGCCGCTCCAGCCGAGGCGGCTTCCTGGGCAGCCTTCGCCCCCGGATCCGCCACCAGGTCCTTCGCGTCCGAGACCAGCCCTTGACCTTCCGGCTTGGGCACCGAAAGCCCGCTCTTCGCCCGCTCCGCTTCGCCGCCGAGCTTCGAGGCCACATCTTCGCCGGGCACCTTCACCTCGCCGGGCGGCCTGACGTCGGGCACCTTCACTTCGCCGGGCGGCCTGACGTCGGGCCCCTTCACTTCGCCCGGTGCCTTCACTTCGCCCGGCGGCTGAACATCGGGCACCTTCGCCCCGGCCCCCGCCACTTCCCCAGCCCCCGCCGCTCCGGCTCCCGCAGCTCCAGCCGCTCCACCTCCGGGCGCCGCGCCACCTCCGGGCGTCGCGCCACCTCCGGGCGCCGCGCCACCACCAGCCGCCGCCCCACCACCAGCCGCCGCCCCAGCACCAGCCGCCGCCCCAGCACCAGCCGCTGCTCCCGCTCCGGCCGACGCCCCGCCGGAAGCCGCACCAGCACCACCGGGCGCTCCGCCTCCAGCAGCAGGGGCCGCCCCAGCTCCAGCGGCCGCCCCAGCACCAGCAGCTCCGCCTCCAGCCGCTCCACCCGCGGGCGCCGCCCCAGCACCGGCCGGCGCTCCGCCTGCAGCCGCTCCAGCACCGGCGCCAGCTCCACCCGCCGCTCCAGCACCGGCACCGGCGCCAGCTCCACCCGCCGCCCCAGCACCGGCACCGGCGCCAGCTCCACCCGCCGCCCCAGCACCAGCACCACCCTTCGCACCGCCCGCCGCGCCCGCGCCACCAGAGGCGCCAGCGCCTCCCACCGTTGCCCCAGCCCCAGCCCCAGCACCTGAACCCGAACCAGGACCCGAGGGCGCCTCCTTCTTCCCCTTCGCCTGCTCCGCCCCCTGCTGACTCCTTCCAGCCGAAGCCCCCCCATCCCCCGCCGCCTTCCCCGTCTCCCGCTCCCCCGCCTGCGCCTCCGAAGCCCCCTTCTTCGCCCCCGCCACATCCCCCTTGCCGGCGGCATCCACAGCATCCTGCGCCTTGTCCGCAGTCTCCCCCGCCTTCTCCGCCGCCTTCTCCAGCTCCGCGATCGCCGCGAGCGCCGCCTCCTTCACCTTCTCGTCATCCGGCACCTTGCTCGCCCCGATCGCCGTCCCCTCCGCCTCCTCCCCGCTCTCCGTGGCCGACTGCGCCGCCCCGATGGCGCTCTTCGCGGCGGCGGCCGCCGCCTCGATCATCTCCGGGATCCCCTGGCGCGAGGGCAGCCCGCGGAAGAGGACCTTGTTCCCCTCCATCCGCTTCTTCGCCTCCTCGAGCGCCGCCTGCGCGAGCTTCACCGCCTTGTCCGCCTCGGCGGCGATCTTCTCCGCCTCCTCCTCCACTTCCTTCTCGTGCTCGCCCAGCGTCTTCTTCGCCTCCCCGGCCGCCTTCTCCGCCTCCTCGTAGCCGCTCTTCAAGTGCCCGAACGCGCCCTCCAGGTGCTCGGCGATCTCCGGGATGCGCGAGACCATCTCCGTCAGGCTGCCCCGCCCCTTCTCCGCCTCCTCGTACGCGGCCTTCGCCTCCCCGTACGCCGACATCACCTGGTCGATGGCCCCCCGCGCCTGGGCGAGGAAGATGCCCGCGCTCTTGTCGATGGAGAGCCCGCTCTTCTCGATCGCCTGCCCCAGCGGCCCCTGCATCCGGTCGCCCTTCTCCTGCAGCTTGCCGTACTGGTCCTTGAGCGAGGCGATGAAGCCCTTGGTCTCCTTCTCGTGCGCGTCCTTCTCCTCGTCGTGGCCGCGGGAGAGCGAGTCGTGCTCCGCCTCGGCGGCCTTGGCGTGCTCCTCCGCCTTCTTCAGCGGGTTGTCCTTCACCTCGCCGGCCGCCTCGATGCTCTCGCGGGCGCTGCCCGACACCGCCTCGATTCCCTTCGCCAGGTGCGCGAGCATCTCCTCCCCGGCCTTCCCCGCCGCCGGGTAGTCCTCGCCCAGCTTCCGCAGCTCGTCCCGGGCCCCAGCGAGGGCCTTGTCCATCGCCTCCTCGAGCTGACGGGTGGCCTCCGCCGCGCCGGCGCTCTCCGACTCCTTCAGGTCCCAGGATTGGGTGGCCGTCTCCAGCGCCTTCTCCAGCACCTTCTCGGCGCCCTTCAGCACCTCGTCCTCGATCTTCTTCAGGAGCCGGTCGATGGCGTCCGAAACCTTCTTCTTCGCCTCCTCCGCCCCGCCCTCCGCCTCCTTCGCCGGCTGGTAGGATTCCTTGAGCCGCTCGAGCTTCTCTTCGTACTCGCCCAGCTCCCCCTTCACCTGCTCGTAGAGCTTCTTCGCCTTCTCGTACGTTTCCTTCGCCCGGGCCGCGAGCTTGCCGACCTTCGCCTTCACCGCCTCGACGAACTTGCCCAGGGACGACTCGCCCTGGGGCAGCATCTTGCGGATCTTCTCCACCACCGAGGCCAGCGCCTTCTTCACCCCCTCGGGCAGCTCCTTCTCCACTTCCTCCAGCTTGTCGAAGCAGAGCTGCGCCTCTTCCTTCGCGGTCTGGAAGTCCTTCTGCGCCGGCTCGACCTCCTGCTCCGCCTCCTCCCACTTCTTCTCCCGCAGCAGCGAGAGCCCCTTGCGCAGGTGCTCGTAGCAGGACTTGCCCGCCTTGTAGGCCTTCTCCCCGTGCTCCTTCAGGTAGACGCCGGCCTCGATCCACTTCCCGCCGTACTTGTCGACGGCGTCCTCGATCTTCTTCTTGTACTCGTCGAACTTGCCCTTGTACTCGTCGACGGTCTTCTTCACCTGGTCGACCACGCCCTTGGCCTGGTCCACCAGGCCCTCGAGCTTGTCGCCCACGTTCTTCTTGATGGTTTCCTGGGCGTCCTCCAGCGCCTTCTTCGCCTTCCGGATCGATTCCTGGGCGTGCCCGATGGCCTCCTTGGCCGCGTCCAGAGCGTGCTGCGCTCCCGCCGCCGCCGCCCCGCCGATGCTCTTGCCCGCGGCGTCCCCCGACTTCTTCACCGCCTCGACCACCTGCCCCAGGTCGCCGCCCAGCCCCTCGATCAAGGGCTTCGCCGAGGCCACGGCGGACTGGGCGCACATCTCGATGGCGTTCTTCGCCTTGGCCACCGCCGCCTGGGCCAGCGCCGTCCCCGACTTGCCCACGTTGACCGCGGCCTCCGCCGCCGCCAGCAGGCTCTTCTTCAGCGCCTTCACCTGCGCGGAGAGCCCATCGCCCGCGGTGTGCTCGTCGTCCAGCGCCGCCGCCTTCACCGCGTCCCAGGCGTCGCGCGCGTGCTGGATGGCCTGGGAGGCGATCTCCGCCACCTGCTTCGCCGCCTCGTGCGCCTTGGTCAGCGCCTCGCGCGCCGCCGGCTGCCGCGCGCCGCCCGCCTCCTGCGCCGCCTCCTCCACCTTGGCGCGCGCCTCCTTGAGGTAGTCCTTGAGACCCGCGAGCCGGCCCTCGATGCTCTTGAGGGCGGCCTGCGCCAGCTCGCCCGAGCCCTTCTTCACCTGCTCGAGCGCCGCCTTGACGTCCTCCCCCACCTTCTTCGCCGACTCGACGGCCTGGGTGGCGCGTTTGGCCGCCTCCCGCGCCGCCTTGAGGGTGAAGGCGGCGTCCTTGACCTGCTGGGCGACCTCCTCGGCCTTCTTCGCCGCCTCCTGCACCGCCTTGGCCGCCTTGGCCACGTCCTTGGCAGGCGGGGAGGACTTCTGGATGGTGTAGCGCTTGGCGCGGAGCTCGGTGGCGTAGCCGGTGTCGACGAAGAAGAGATGGTCGGTGGAGACCACGTAGTACTGCCCGTCCACCCGCTTGCCCGCCTTCTGCACCTCCACCGTCGACCCGGCGCGGATGGCGGGATCTCCGGTGACGCGCGCCTCGGCGTGGACGAAGACCCCGGCGCGCTTGTTGAACTCGCTCTTCGCCACCGCCTCGAGGAGGTTCTTCTCCCCGCCGGTGAAGGTGAGCACCTGCTCCACCTCGCCGAACATCTGCTTCACCAGCTGGGCGCCGGTCACCGTCCCGCCCTGCTTGCCGTACTCGTCGCCGCCCTTGGAGGGCCCGGTCATCTCCTTGGCCTTCTTCGGGTCCCAGCCGGAGGTGGTGACCTTGGAGACCTGGCCGTACGTGTTCACCTCCTGCACGAAGCGACCGATGTTCTCCCGCCAGGTGAGGGTGGCGGACGCCTTGTCCTCCAGCTTCGGCTTCTTGAAGAGCAGCTTCTTGTCGTCGACGTACATGCGGAAGCCGGCCAGGGCCGCCCGCTGCATGAGGAAGTCGTAGTCGGAGAGGTTGTTCTGGATGACGAAGTCGTGCACCACCTTGCTGTCGTCCACTTCCGCGGAGAGGCCGTGGCGCTGGGCGATCTGGTTGGCCAGGTCGCTGTCCTTCACGTCCTTGTACGTCTGGGTCAGCGTGCCCTTGTCGAAGGAGTGGCCCTTGTCCACCCCGGCCACGATCAGCCGGGTGGGCCCGTTCACCGCCAGCACCAGCTCGAGAGTCGAGACCTCGCCCTTGCACACGCTCTTCAGCTCGCCCTGGTAGCCGAGCTTGATCTCGATGGCGGTGCCCGGCTTGAAGAGGCTCTTCTGCGTCCACTTGCGGCCCGGGTCCGAGAGGTGGACCCAGAACCGGCTGGACTTGTCCATGTCGTCGGTGACCCGGATGCCCAGCACCGAGCCCTTGAGGTCGGGTTCCGCCGCCGCTCCGTCCACCAGGAGCTGGAAGTCGGGGACGAAGCGCTTCTCGTCGGGCAAGGGCGGGACTCCAGAAATCTCGGCGACTGGATAGAATCGGGACTGCCGTAGTTTCCGATAAAGTGTGCCTCATCGTCAAGATGGCACAATTATGCCAATGATTACTTTGGATTAAGCCGGCACGCCCGCCCGCGTCGCCCGGAGTGGTTGGTTTTCGGCTCCGCGTGGCTGATACACTACGCCCGCGTGCCCGACGACCCCAAGAGCGCCCTGCCCGCGCCTCCCCGCCTTCCCGAGCGGGCCGCGATCTACCTCCTGCCCGACGGG
This sequence comes from Myxococcales bacterium, assembly GCA_035498355.1. GTDB lineage: Bacteria > Myxococcota > Myxococcia > Myxococcales > 40CM-4-68-19 > 40CM-4-68-19. Next base: position 25,789 of record DATKAG010000427.1, read on the forward strand.
AGCGTGACATTCGGCGCCCTCTTCGAGAGCCTTTTGCCCGTGGCCGAGGCGATCTCGGGAGAGCCGTTCCCCGCGACGCGGCAGCCGGAGGGAAAGGAGGGCGGCGGATGCTCCGGGCGCTGATCGCCGCGCTGCGCCGGTTCTTCTCCCGCCGCGCCGCCCGCCGCCTGCTCGCCTCGAACCTCCCCCGCGGGGTTCGCGAGATCCGGCTCGCCGCGCTCAAGCCGCGCCACTTCCGGCTGGACGCGCAGTTCCGCCCTCCGCCAACTCTCGACGGGCATGCACCACTGCCACCCCGCCCCCTGCGACTGCTGCCCCGCACCCCGCTGGCGCGCCGTCCGGTCCACCGCCTCGACCAACTCGAGCTCCGCCTCGACCGCCGCAGCCAGGCGCGGGCCAACGAGGGCCTCGTCCCCCTGCTCAGCGCGGCGCCGAAGTACACCTTCCTGCGGGCCCCGTTCCGCCGCCGCTTCCTCGATCTCCCCTGGATGGCGCGGGACCGCATCGCCTTCCTCGGACCGATGCGGTCGGAGTGGTTCCTCCTCTGGTGGGAGAAGAGCGTGGCGGAGAGGCTGGGCCCGGGCGAGCCCGAGGAGTGGGAGCGCCCCGACGAGGTGGACTGGGCGATGGACGTCTGCAAGGAACAGATGCTCATCCGCCGCGACGTGCCCAAGCACGAGCAGGCCCCGCCGCCTTCCCCCGCCACCGCCCCTTCCCTCGAGCACCCCCTGGCCGCCTGGGATCCGGTCCCTCTCCCCGACCTGGTCCCTCCCAAGGAATGGGTCGAGCCCGCCGACCCCCGCTCCCTGGCCCCGAAAGTCCCCTCGGCGCACGACGCCCCGCGCGACGCCTATCTCCGCTGGCGCACCCTGATGGACTCGCTGCAGGACCGCTGAAAGCTCTACCGGAGCTTCCCCTCGCGTTCCAGGCGGAAGAGGTCCTCCTGGCTGACGGTGTCCTGGTGGAGGATGGCCATCGCGCGCCGGATCTTCTGCTCGGTCGAGGGGTCGGTGATGGGGATGCTGTTTTCCTTGGTGGGGCGAGGGGGAGGACGCAAGAGGGAGATCTCGCCCGTGGCCTGCATGCCAGAGGCGGTGAGGCCCTGAACCTGGTAGACGACTCCGTACACCTGCGGGTCCGAGCCGAAGTCGTACTCCAGGGCTTGCTCGACGGAGGCGCCGGCGGGGATTTCCCCGAAGGCGAGCAGCGCGGCGGGATCGAGGGCGACCGGAGCGGGCGGAGCGGGAGCGCTGCCCGGAGCCTCGGGGAGCAGCAGGCGCGCCATCGTCGCTCCCGTGATCCGCACCGAAACCTCCTCCGCGTGCCAGAGGCGGAACTTCTGGCGCACGATCCCCTCGGGCCCCAGGGTGGCGAAACGGGGGACTGGCTCGGCGAAGATGGTGGCCGTCCCCCGGGAGCGGGTGTCGAAGGCGACGTTGCGGATGTGCAGGGGGTACCGGCCCTCCACGCTCTGGCCGGCGCCGTCGAGCGCCTTCACCTTCACCAAGAGGTCGGTGAAGGCGGTCTTCTGCGGCAGCCGGGAATAGTCGTGCACCGCCACCGGGCCCGCGCTGGCGTCGAAGGAGCCGTCGCCGAACGACCACTCGTACCAGGCGGGCGTGAAGGGCTCGCCCGAAAGCGTGCGCACGGTCGCGGTCAGCTCCCGCTCCGCCATCGAGTTGGGCAGCATCCGCACCGTCACCAGCAGGATCCGCGCGGGCCGGCAGTTCTTCACCCGCCAGGCGGGCAGGGCGATGCGGGTGGCGACGTTGTTCCTGCTGAAGGCCACCGCGTACTGCGGCGGCGCCTTGTCGTCGCGGCCGAGGTACGAGCGCACCGGCACCTGCGCCCCCGCTTCGCCCGCCACTGTGTAGTGCAGCAGGGCATCGTTGCCGTCCTCGGTGTGCGCGCCCACGGTGACCAGGTTCTCCTCTCCCTCGCAAACCTCCTCCTTCTCCACCCGCACGAAGTCGAACACCGGCGCGGCGACCTTTGCCCGCGCAGGCGGCGCGGGCGGAGGAAGTGCGCGCGAGGCGAGAGCAGGCGACGTCGCCGGGGTTGCGACGATGGCCGCCGCCGCCACCTCTTCAGCGGGCGCGCCGCCGCCGCGCCGGAGGAGGAACGCCAGCAAGAGGCCGAGCGCGGCCAAGGAACCGAGCAGCGCTTTGCGCCCCGCAGTCACCGCTCAGTACCAGCAGCCGTACTGCGCCCCGGGCGCGCTCCAGGCGACGGGATGGTAGCCCTGGTCGTACGACCAGACCGTGGTGCCAGCGCCGTGCGGCGGCAGCCCCGCGATCCGGTCGGCGCTGATCGAGGTGGCGGTGGCCGAGGGATCGTCCCGCACCCCGTGCCAGATGGTGTTGTCGTTGCTCGCGCAGGCATTCGCCGCCATGCAGTTCGTCACCTGGTCGCCGGCGTTCTCGCACACGTTGTAGAAGGGGCAGGAGACGGTGCGGAGCAGCGCCGACCAGAAGCCCGCTCCCGAGTTGCAGGCGTCCTGCACGGTGTTGAAGAGCGCGCCCGCGGCGTTGGCGATGAGCGCGTGGTCGTAGGTGAAGGCGGGAACGTACCCGGCGCCGCCCAGCGCGTGCGCCCAGGCGAGGAAGGTGGAGCAGACCATCCCGTTGTTCACCGAGGTGCCGGGCACCTGGTTCGCCTGCTCGATGTCCCGGTACTGGTAGAGCGAGTAGTTGACGGGCGCCCCGCCGCGCAGCTTGCGGGTGAGCCAGACCGAGCCGTCGGACTGCGACTGGACGGAGACCTGCGCCGTCCCCATCACGGCGCCGGCGATGGCCGCCGTCGCCGCCGGATCCCCCCACTGCCAGGCGGGCGTGATCTCCTCGCCCTGGAGGTCCGCGTACGCGCCGCCCAGGTCGATCTGCTCCACCCCGGGCAACCCGTACTGCAGCTGGCCGGCGTCCAGGGGGCGGGTGCAGACCGTAGGCCAGGGGCTCTGCGCCGGGGTCTTCATCTCCGCGTGGATGATCCCCGCCGTGCCCAGCGAGAGCATGCTGTGGGTGTAGTGCTCCCCGATGGCCACGATCACCGGGCGGATGGGCCCGCCGTTGCTCCGGCTCAGGACCACCGACCCATAGGGCGCGTTCCAGGAGGCGGGCACGTAGCCGCATCCTCCGCTCACCGTGGCCCGCTGGCCGGGCAAGGCGAACGCGCCGGAGTTGGTGAGGGCGCGGTTGCTGCCGCCCACCGGCGAGATGCCGTACAGCCAGAGCTTGAGCCCGCCAAGCTGCATGACCAGCTCCGGCCCGAAGGTGACGGCGAGGAAGTACCGGTAGGCGCCGGATCCCACCGCGCAGGCCTGCGCCACCGCCGGCTCGCTCGACTGGTTCGCCACCCCCGCCGTCACCCAGGTTCCGCTGCCCGCCGGCCCGCCGGCGTAGACGTGCACGGCGATGGACTGGGCGATGCCCGCCGCGCACGCCCACCCGCCGATGTACACCTGGTCGCCGGAGGTCCAGACGCCGTCGAGGTAGCCGCGCACCCCGTTGTCCGGGTAGCGCAGCGTGCGCGAGTTGCTCAACCCGGTGACCGCGTTGCGCAGGTTGGAGTACGCCCGCACGTCGATGAGCTGGCCGATCAGGGACTCCTCGCTGGCGGCGGAGAGGACGAGGCTGAAGCGCAGCCCGGTCGCGCCCGGCGCCCTGCAGGCGGAGGCCACCGCGGGCTCGCTGGGATTGCTCGCCCAGCCCATCGCCAGGGTGGTGTTGTTGCGCGGGTCGACGATCACCATCAGCACCGGCCGCGCCGATCCCACGTCGCAGGCCCAGCCGCTGACGTTGAACTGTCCCCCGCCCCACCAGCCACCGTCGATCCAGCCGATGGTCTGCGCCCGGCCAGCCCGGGCAAGGCCCGCCGCGACCATCAGGCAGGCGACGGCGGCAACGCGCGCGTGGCTTCGCATGACCCCTCCGGGAGCGAATGGCGCTCTCCGACCCTGATCCCCGGCGGGACCAAAGTCAAGACGGGGTCAGTCCTCGGCCTCGTCGTCCGCCGCCACCACCGCGGACTCGAACTTGAACTCCGTCATCCCCAGGGTGATCACGTCCCCGTTGCGCAGGAACCTTCGCGGGGTCTTCTTCCCGTTCACCAGCACCCCGTTCTTCGAGCCCAGGTCCACGATCTCGAACTTGTTCCCGTCGATGGCCACGCCCGCGTGCTTGCCGGAGACCGCCCCGTCGAGGATGCGGATGCTGTTCTCCGGCCCGCTCCCCAGCGAGACCACCTTGCCCACCAGCGGCCAGGTCTTCCCCTTGGGCCCCGCTCCCTTCTGCATGATCAGCCGCGCCTTGGCCGACTTGAGGCAGAAGAGGCAGACGTCCCACTCCGGCATCTGCGCCCGCTTGCACACCGGGCAGAAGCGGGTGGGCAGCGGCTTGGGCCGGGTGAGGACATAGATGGCGATCCCCGCCACCACCACCAGGAGGATGACGGCGGCGATGATCCCGATCTTCAGCCAGTCGGTGAAGGCCGGGGTGCGCACCAGGATGGAGGACTTGAGGGAGGTGCTGCTCCCCTCGTTCTCCATGGCGATCTCGATCTTGTGGTCCTTGCCGTCGTGGCCCAGGCGGGTCTTCCACTGGACGACGTACATCTTGTTGATGAAGTCCTTGATCACCGTCAGGGACTTGTTGATGTCGTCGACGTTGGGCGCCGGCCGGTAGGTACCCCCGCTGCGCCGGGCGATCATCTCCAGATTGGAGAGCGAGTCCTGGTCCAGCTCGGAGTGGGCCACCGCGTGGATGGGGATGCGGCGCTTGCCGGCGTCGCTGATCACCTTCTCCACGTCGGTGGCGCTGCCGTTGTCGCGGCCGTCGGAGATGACGATGATCGCCTTGGGCGCGGGCAACAGGGTGGGCGACGCCCCGGCCTTGCCCGGCGAGGCGGCGGCGGCGAAGAGCTGGATGGCCTGCGCCAGCCCGTCGTAGAGGAGGAAGGAGCGGCCGGTGAAGGTGACCTTGGCCGCCTTGCCCGCCACGTCCCCCTTGTCCTCGGAGAAGGGGGCCAGCGTCTCCGCCGTCTCGCCGTAGTCGACCACCGCCACCTGGTCCTTCTCGCCCAGGCCGTTGACGAAGGCGGAGACCGCCTTCTTGATGTCCTCCTGGATGGGGAGCATGGCGCCGGAGGCCTGGATCACCACCACGATGGAGGCGCCGGTCTGCGCCGCCTCCAGCGAATCCACCTTCTCGATCTTCGAGCTGTCGTTCCCTCCGCTCTCGTAGACCTTGAACAGGTCTTGCGACAGCCCCTGGATGGGGGAACCGCTGGCCCCGATCACGTTCACGTAGGCCCGGGCGTGGGGCCACTTCTTCTGCGTCACCTCCACCTGCTGGATGGAGAGCTGGGCGCCCGCGGCCAGCGCGGCCCAGGGCGCGCAGAGGGCGGCGAGGCCTGTCCAGAGTCGGGTCTTCACGGAGGTCCTTACTCGCGCTTCTCCCGCATCGCGCGGCACTTGAACTCGAACTCGATGTCCCCCAGCTTGACGATGTCGTTGTCGATCAGGTCGTGCTTCTGCACCTTCTCGTCGTTGACGAAGGTGCCGTTGGAGCTGTCCAGGTCGGCGATCTGGAACTCGCCCCCTTCGTAGCGCACGGTGGCGTGCTTGCGGGAGATCTTCTTGTCGGTGAGGACGATGTCGCAGTCGGCGGCGGTGCCCAGCACGTTCTTGCCCACCCGCAGGCGGAAGTCCTCGCCCTTGTGCTGGCCGTTGAGGGCCACGATCCAGCCGCACACCTCCCGGCTCTTGTCCTGCGACCCGCGGCCCTTCTCCCCGCCGATCTCGGCGATGTTCAGCATCGCAGTCCCCTGGCCGGCCGAAGGGAGGGGGATGGAAGGGCCGCCCATCGCCTGCTGCATCTCCAGGCAGTAGGGGCAGGTGTCCCAGCTGGGGTGCATGACGTGGCCGTTGGGGCAGACCTTGCCCTGCTGCTTCTCCCCCTTCTTCAGGAAGGGGAGGACGCGATCGAGGATGGCGAGGAACGACACGAAGTTCTCCTCCTCAGGCGGGCTGGTAGAACCAGAGCTGGAACATGTTGATGTCGCGCTCGGCGGAGACGGCCTTGGCGCCCATCTCCAGGGTGTCGTTGGTGACGAAGGTGCCGGGGACGAGGAAGTAGTGGTTGCGCCAGCGGTGCTTTCTGTCCGCCTCGGTCACCTTCCACTGCCCCACCTTCTTCCCGTCGACGCTGATGTCGCAGATCTGCTCGCCGAGGATGGCGTCGAAGCGCTTGATGACGATCAGGTCCTTGCCGGGCTTGAGGTTGTGCACCTGCCACTTCGCCTCGCCCCCGATGTAGGCCACCCCCGAGTCGGAGACCGACTCCTTGTCGGGATAGGTGAAGGTCTGGCGGCTCTTCCACATGTCCTTCTGCCCCTCGATGCGGAACTTGTGCGCCTTCTCCGACTCGTCGTTCACCAGCTGCAGGTGGTCGACGCGCACGAAGTTGGACCCGTCGATGTTCAGCTCCTCGGGGAACTCGCGCGAGCGGATGACCACGTCCTTCCAGGTGATCTGCTCCCCCTTGACGTCCTTGCGCGCCGAGGGGGCCAGCTTCTCCTTCACCACCGGGGTGAGGGCCTGGTTGCTGGCGTTGAGGAAGCGGGCGATGCCCATGCAGCCGTCGGCGTCCCGCGGCCGGTCGCGCACCACCTTGGTGAGCGCCTCCAGCGACTTCTTGTACTCGGCGAACCCCTTGCGCGCCGCCACCTGGGGGAAGTCCTTCTCGATCGCCTCCACCATCTCCCGCTCCAGCTCCACCACGCCGGTGAGCACGTCGGCCAGGTTGAAGGGGCCCACCGCGTTGGCGCTGTTCAGCATCTCCGCCGAGAGCACCGCGTTGCGCAAGTGGTTGGCGGGGAGCACGCCCATCTTGCAGAGGAGCTGGGTGAGGGCCGCCTTCTCGGAGAGGCCGTTGGCCACCTCCACCCGCAGCTGCGGCGAGGCGTGGCCGCCGGCGTACCCGGCGATGGGCACGTAGCGCAGGTCGATCTCCCCCGGACCGGGCACCCGCGGGTCGAGGGCGTCGCGGATCTCCCGTACCCCCTCCTCCAGGCGCACCCGCCCCAGCTCCACCGCCTCCACCCCGTCGGGCTCGCGGGCCATCACCTCGATCTTCACCTTCTCCTCGATGCGCCGGTGCCCCTTGAAGCGCGGGTTCTCCTTGTAGGCGATGAAGTCGGTGGGCTCCTCGAAGTAGCGGA
>DATKAG010000428.1:0-5950 GCA_035498355.1 Myxococcales bacterium
CGCCTCGCCGCGGAACCAGAACCGTTCGACGTCCGTCCGAGGTTCCGCGTGTAGCGTTTCCGGCGTGACATCCGCTCACCGTTCCGTCGCCAGCTTCATGCTCCACATCATCTTGATTGAGCAGATATCCATCAAGAAACCCGTGACCGCGCAGCAGCGGGGTGGGTCCCGTCTCCGGAGGCGGTCGAGCTCCAGCTCGGCGCCGGCGTTTGCTTCCTGCTCCGCGCTCAGACGCAGCGGACGCCGTGCGGCGGCTGGTTCTGCGAAGGATTCCAGATCCCGCCGACCATTCCCTTCCCGTCGTTCGACCTGTCGGTGCGGTTCGGCTTCCTCTGACCTCTCACGACAGCAGCTTCACCGGCTGCGCCAGCTTCCCGCTCACCAGCTTCCCCAGCTCGGCGAACAGCTCCGCGCCCGACCGCGTGTCGCGCCAGCCCGAGCCGTCCCAGGAGAAGTGCCAGGCCTGAAGATTCGCCGAGAGCCAGATCTGCTGGGCGGCGGAATGCGAGTTGACCACGAACTTCGACTCGTCCTCGAACTCCAGGGTCAGGATGTCCCCCGCCAGGTCGGACTCCACCCCGTCCACGTCGCGCAGGGCGTCGTCCAGCTTGCGCAGGGCGTCCGCGGCGCGGCGGCCGAACTCCTTCTCATCCATCGCGCGCCAGCCTTTCCAGGGCCTCGCCGGAGAGGCGGAAGGTCTCCCACTCGGTGAGCATCTTCGCCCCGATCCCCTTGTAGAACTCGATGGCCGGGGTGTTCCAGTCCAGCACCTGCCAGTTCACCCGGCCGCAGCCCTTCTTCACCGCGATCCGGGCCAGCTCCACCAGAAGCGCCTTCCCGATGCCCCGCCCCCGCAACGACGGGGTGACGTAGAGGTCCTCCAGGTACAGCCCCCAGCGGCCCAGCCAGGTGGAATAGGTGTGGAAGTAGAAGGCAAAGCCCGCCGGCCGGCCCTCCCACTCCGCCACCAGGCAGAAGTAGCGGGGCGGGTCGCCAAAGCCGTCCCGCAGCAGGTCCGCCTCGGTGGCCACCACCGCCTGGGGCTCCTTCTCGTACTCCGCCAGCTCGCGGATGAACCGCAGCATGTGGGGGACGTCGCCGGGGTGCGCCTTCCTGATGACGAGCATGAAGAGGAAACATACACTCGTCCGCGTGCCCCTGCGCATCGTCAGCTACAACGTCCGCTACTTCGGACATGCGCTGCGCGGCCTCGCCAGCACCCGGGGGGGCAAGCGGGGGATCGCCCTGGCCCTCGCCTCCCTGGACCCGCCGGCGGACATCGTCTGCCTGCAGGAGGTGGAGACGCTCTCCCTGCGCAGCAGCCTGGTCTTCCGCCGCTCGCACGAGCAGGAGACCCAGCTGGAGTCCTTCATGGGCGAGCTGGAGCACGCCTTCGAGCAGCGCCCCCCGCCCTTCCCCTACGACGCGTACTACTTCCGCGCCCACGTCAACCGCATCGGCAACACGCCCCTGCAGAGCATGGGGCTGGCCATCCTGGTCCACCGCTACCGGATCCGCATCGACGCCCACAACTGCGACAGCCCGCACAACATCACCTACCACCACGTGCTCCGCTGGAAGGACCGCAAGCAGACGCGGATCTGCGCGCACATGCGCCTCACCGCCCCCGGGGGCAAGCCGTTCCACGTCTTCAACACCCATCTCTCCTTGCCCACCCCCTTCTCCCGGCAGTTCTGGACCAAGGGCCAGCGGATGGGCTACGGGGTGAACCAGCTGCACGAGGCCAGGACCCTGGCCGCCTTCATCCAGCGCCACGCGGGAAAGGACCCCTTCATCGTCTGCGGCGACTTCAACTCGCCGCCCGCCTCGCCGGTGTACCGCTACCTCACCGAGGATTGCGGCCTCTTGGGGGTGCAGCAACACCTGAAGCAAATCAACAGCGAGCCCCGCGACTTCCCCACCGCCGGCTTCATGAGCCTGCGCATGCACCTCGACCACCTCTTCTCCAGCTCCGGCGTGCACTGGCACGACCTGGACGGCACCTGCCGCTTCGGCGACCGCAGCAGCCCCTTCTGGGGAAAGAGCGACCACATGCCGCTGGTCGCCCGGTTCGACCTCTGATGCTCGATGCGGTCTGCTTCGGCGAGGCGCTGGTCGACCTCTTGCCCGACCGGCGCGGACACCTGAGCCAGTGCGAGAGCTTCGCCGCCCATTCCGGCGGCGCCCCGGCCAACGTGGCGGTGGGGCTTTCCCGGCTGGGCCTGCAGGCCGCCTTCGTCGGGGTGGTTGGGGACGACGAGTTCGGACACCTGCTCTCGCGCAAGCTGGCGGAGGCGGGCGTGCGGGTGGAGCTGCGGTTCTCGGCCGAAGCGAAGACCGGCGTCTGGTTCATCGCCATCGACGAGCAGGGCGACCGCTCCTTCTTCACGCCCACCGGCGCGCAGAGCGCGGACAAGCTGATCGACGAGAGCGACGCCGGTCGCGTGCCCCTGGCGCGCATCTTCCACTGCGGCTCGGCGGCGCACGTCCGCCCCGAGGCCAGGCGGGCGCTGCGCGCGGCCGTCCGCTCCGCAAAGGAGCGGGGGATGATGATCTCCTTCGACCCCAACGTGCGCACCCACCTGTGGAGCGACCTGCGCGAGCTGCGGGCGCTCTGCGACGAGGTGCTGCCGCAGAGCGACCTGGTCAAGCTCTCCGAGGACGAGCTGGAGATCTGCCTGGGCGTGTCCGACCCGGCCGCCGCCCTCGACCGGCTGGCCGCCATGGGCGTGAAGCTCGGCTGCGTCACCCTGGGGGCAAGAGGCGCGGCCGCTCGCCGGGGCGGCGAGACGGTGGAGGTGCCCGCTCCCGCGGTGGAGGTGGTGGACACCACCGGCGCCGGCGACGGCTTCGTCGCCGCCCTGCTCGCCAGCGATCCCCTCCACGCCGACCTCGGCCGCGCCCTGCGCTTCGCCTGCGCCGTGGGATCCCGCGTCTGCACCCGGCTGGGCGCCGTGGCCGGGCTTCCCACCCTCGCCGAGGCGGAACCCCTCCGCCGGCCATGAACGACCAGCCCAGGACCGCGCCGGTGGAGGAGCTGCGCAGCCTCCTGCGCCTGGCGGCGCCCATCGCCTTCACCCAGGCGGGTTATGCCCTGATGGGCCTGGTGGACACCGCGGTGGTGGGGCGGCTGGGTGCGGCCGGGCTGGGAGCGGTGGGAGTGGCGAACGGCCTCTTCTTCGCCGTGGCGGTGGTGGGCCTGGGAGCGATGTTCGGGCTCGATCCCCTCTTCGCCCAGGCGCTGGGAGCGCGCGATCGCCGGCGCGCCGAGGAGCTGATCTGGCAGGGACTCTGGCTCTCGGGGCTCGTCACCCTGGCCCTGACGCTGCCCATCGCCGTGCTCCCCTTCGTGCTCGAGCCCGCGGGCATCCCGCCCGAGGTGGCCCGCGACGGCCGCCTCTTCCTCTGGCTGCGCCTGCCCGGCCTCTGGCCCATGCTGGCGTTCGCCGCGCTCCGCTCATACTTGCAATCGAGCCATCGCCTGCGGGCCCTGGTCATCGCCACCCTGCTGGCGAACGTCGCCAACTTCGCCCTCGACGTCCTCCTGGTCTTCGGCAAGCTCGGCTTCCCCGCCCTGGGCGCGCCGGGCTCCGCGCTGGCCACCAGCATCTGCTCCTTGCTGCAGTTCGTTGTGCTGGCCGCTGCCGTCCGTCCGGGAGCGCGCCGTCCCCCGCGCACCGCCGATCTGCGCAAGGCCCTCGCGGTGGGCATCCCCGTCGGCCTGCAGATGGGCGCCGAAGTGGGCGTGTTCGCCTTGGTGGGCCTTCTCGCCGGCCGGCTGGGCGCGCGCAGCCTGGCGGCGCACCAGGTGGCCATCTCCCTCGCCAGCTTCACCTTCTGCGCGGCGGTGGGAGTGGGCATGGCGGGGACCGTGCGCGTGGGCTGGGCCGTGGGAGCGCGCGATACGGCGGCGGCGCGCCGATCGGGGCTGACCGCCTTCGCCGGCGGCGCCGGTATCATGTCCCTCGCCGCCCTCGCTTTCTGGCTGGCGCCCGGCGCGCTGGCGCGGATGCTGACCGACCAGGCGGACGTGATCTCCATCGCCATTCCGCTCCTGGCCGTCTGCGCCGTCTTCCAGCTCTCCGACGGCATCCAGGGGGTGGGCGCGGGCGTCCTGCGCGGCGCGGGCGATACCCGGTTCGCCTTCCTCGCCAATCTCGTCGGCCACTACCTCGTGGGGCTGCCCGTGGCCATCCTCCTCGGCCTCAAGCTGGGGCAAGGGGTGATCGGTCTCTGGTGGGGGCTGTGCGCCGGCCTGACCGCCGTGGCCGTCGGCCTGCTCACGCGCTTCCTGCGCATCTCCTCGCGCGAGATCGTCCCGCTGGAAGCGCACCCTGCTCCAGATTAGGACTCCGGAAGGAAGGTCGCTCGAGCTCTTTGCCATGATCCGCGCACTTTCGGCATTTGCGCTTGCAGCGTTCGCCTGCGGCGGGGGATACACCGATGGCGGCTCGCAGCATCCGGCGCCGCACTCGTCGCCGGATGCCGGGCCGCGGCGTGCTCACGGTGCAATGACACCGACGCGGTGGCCGCTCCTAGCCGGGTCGCGCGAAGCGCTCGATGGCCGCTGCCAGGATCTCGCTCGCCCGCAGCAGCTCCGCCACCGGCACGAACTCGCCGGTGCGGTGGGCGGTGCGGATGTCCCCCGGCCCGAACACGCAAGCCCCGGCCCCCAATTGCACCAGGTACGGCAGCTCGCTCCCGAAGGGGATGGTGGACGGCTCGTTCCCCGACTGCGCCCGCAGGAGCTGCACGATCTCCGCCTCCCTGGGCACCGCCACTCCCGCGTCCAGCCGCTGCACCGCGACCGAGATGCGGATGCGATCGAGCGAGAGGCTCCTGGCCGCCCCTTCCAGCAGGCGCAGCACCTGCCGCGGATCCTGCGAGGGCAGCGGGCGCCACTCGACCGTCATCTCGCACGATCCGGGGATCACGTTCTTCGCCTTTCCCCCGGAGATCAGCCCGACGTTCAGGGTGGCGTGAGGCGGGGCGAAGTCTGGATCCGCGGCGGTGCGCAGCTCGTCGCCGATCTTCTCGATCTCCCGCAGGAGCTGCCCCGCCGCGAGGATGGCCGAAGCGCCCGTCTCCGGATAGGCGCTGTGTCCCTCCGCGCCGGTGAGCGACACCTGCGCCAGGCAGTAGCCCTTGTGGCCGAGGATGGGGATCATCCGCGTGGGCTCGCCCACCACCGCGTGCCGGGGCCGCAGCGCGCCCTCCTCCACCAGCTTGCGCGCCCCCAGGCAGCCCACCTCCTCGTCGGCGGTGAAGACGAGCTGCAGGGGCGCCGCCCTGGTGCGCGAGGCGGCCGCGAGCATGGCGGCGATGAACGCCTTGTTGTCCGCCGCCCCGCGGCCGTAGAGGCGCCCTTCCTCCAGCGCCGGCCGGAGCGCCCCTTCCCAGGCCGGATCGAAGGGCACGCAGTCGGTGTGGCCCACCAGGGCCAGGCCGCCCTCCTCGCCTCCGCGCTGCGCGATCAGGTTTCCCTTGGCTACCCCGTTGGCGTCGGTCCAGATCTGGCGGCGGGCGGTGAAGCCCAGGGCGCGCACTCGCGGCTCCAGCGCGTCCAGCATGGGCAGGTTGCTGCGCGCGGAGGTGGAGTCCACCGCCACCAGCTCGCGGAGCAGGGCAACGGGATCGATCATCCCCAGAGCCTCCGCATGGCGGCGCGGAAGGGAGGGAGCGCGCGGGGGAAGTCCAGCGCCAGCCTCTCGCCGCCCACCCAGGTCCCCCGCAAGGCCGTGCGCTCCAGGCAGAACGCCACGTTGGCCATCAGGTCGTCGGCGTTCGATCCGGCGATGGAAGGATCGTCGAGGTCGACGGCGACGAAGTCCGCCGGCTCCCCCGGACGCAGCCCGCCGCCGGAGAGGCCCAGGGCGCGCATCCCTCCCTCGCTGGCGATGCGGTAGAGCTTGGCGCCCAGGCCGCCCACTCCCGCCTGCTCCGGGTCGAG
>DATKAG010000429.1:0-13165 GCA_035498355.1 Myxococcales bacterium
GCCACCTTCGAGAGGCCGATGGCCTACCCGGAAGGCATTCCCTACGTGGTGGTGAACGGGAAGCTGGTGCTCGACGCCGGCAAGCGCACGCGGGAGCGGCCGGGCCGCCCGCTGCTGCACTCTCCTTGACTTGACCCGGCGCGCCAAGCACATTCCGGCGCCCTATGGCCGTCAGCGCGGAGCAGGTTCTCGCAGCCCTGAAGGATCTCAAGGACCCCTCGACCGGCCGGCCGCTGGAGGAGCTGGGCTACCTCAAGCATCCCGAGCTGCTGGACGGCGGCGGGGTGCGGGTCCGGGTGGAGCTGCCCACGCCCGCCTCGCCGCACAAGGCCCGGATCGAGGAAGGGGTGCGGGCGACCCTCTCTCCGCTGCAGCTCCCGCGGGTGGAGGTGGCCTTCGGCGCCAACGTACGCCCTTCTCCCGCCAAGCAGCACAACCCCAACGACCTGGTCCCCACGGTGAAGAACGTGGTGCTGGTGGGCTCGGGGAAGGGCGGGGTGGGCAAGTCCACCATCTCCGCCAACGTGGCGGTGGCGCTCGCCAACCTGGGCTGCAAGGTGGGCCTGCTCGACGCGGACATCTACGGGCCCTCGGTTCCCCTGATGATGGGCCTCTTCGGCGCCCGGCCCAGCAGCGAGGACGGCAAGAGCGTGCAGCCGCTCAGCGCCTTCGGGGTGAAGGTGATCAGCATCGGGTTCTTCGTCGATCCCGACCAGGCGATGATCTGGCGCGGGCCCATGCTCCACGGCGCCCTGGTGCAGCTGTTGCGCGACGTGCGCTGGGGCGATCTGGACTACCTGATCCTCGACCTCCCGCCCGGGACGGGAGACATCCAGCTCACCATCGCGCAACAAGTCAGCGTGAGCGGGGCGGTGGTGGTGACCACGCCCCAGGACGTGGCCCTGGCCGACGCCATCAAGGCGAAGACCATGTTCGACAAGGTGAACATCCCGGTGCTGGGCTTCGTGGAGAACATGAGCGGGTTCGTCTGCCCCCACTGCCACAAGGAGACGGACATCTTCTCCAAGGGCGGGGCGGAGCAGGCGGCGGGCAAGCTGGGCGTGCCCTTCCTCGGGCGGGTGCCGATCAATCCCGCCATCCGCGCCGGCAGCGACGACGGCCGGCCGGTGGTGGCCGCCGATCCCGGGCTGCCGGAAGCGCAGGCGCTCACCCGCATCGCCCAGAACGTGGCCGACCGCGTCGCCATCGCCAACATGACCGCGGTGCCGCGAGGACAGAAGCCGCTGGTGCAGCTGGGGAAGAAATCGTGACGCGGAGGGAAGGCCGTTGATGCCCACAGAGGACGACGATCTCCCGCCCGAGGAGATGAAGAAGCTCTCCGGCCTGGTCCCCGACATCGTGCGCCGGGCGGTGCTCACCGGGGTGGGCGCGCTCTTCATGACCGAGGAGGGCATCCGCAACCTGGTGGGCGACATGAAGATGCCCAAGGACGCCATCGCCTTCCTCATGGCGCAGGCGGAGAAGACCCGCAGCGAGGTGGCCCGGGTGGTGACGCAGGAGGTGCGGCGCTTCCTGGAGAGCGAGACCTTGCGCCGGGAGATCTGGAAGATGGTCAGCGGGGTGACGCTGGAGGTGACCGCCAGCATCCACCTCAAGCCCAGCGGCGAATCGGGGATCAAGGCGAAGATCCGGCACAAGAAGAGGGACCCCGATCCGGGAGATTCTTGAGCGGCCGCCGTTCCCTGCTCCTCCGCCTCCTCTTCTTCGCCGCCCTTGCCGGCGGGCTCTTCCTCTGGTCCGGACGGCGCAAGCCCCGCGACCTGCGTCTCTCCATCGACCTGGCCTCGGTCCTCCCCGGCGAGGTGACCGCCGTCGACGTGGTGGTCCGCCGCTCCGGCCACGCCCTCGCCCGCCACGAGGTCCACTACGGTCCTGCGGGCGCTCCGGGGACGGTGGAGATGCTGGTCCACGCCCCCCCGGGCAACGCAGAGGTGGAAGTCAGCCTGACCTACGCCAACGGGCCTCCCCGCCTCATCACCTCGCGCATCTCGCTTTCGCCCGATCAGCCGGCCGCTCTCCACGCCCGCTAGGGCGCGGCGTCGGAGTCGGCCTTCCAGTCGGCGAGGGGAAGGGTGAAGGAGAAGGTCGAGCCCTTGCCCACCTCGCTGTCCACCTGGACCTCGCCGCCGTGGGCCTCGACGATGCTCTTGACGATGTTCAGGCCCAGGCCCAGGCCCTGCTCGCGGGAGCGGGCGTCCTTCACGTCGCCCACCTGGTAGAGGCGATCGAAGATCTTGGCCACGTGCGCGGCGGGGATGCCGGTGCCGTTGTCCTGCACGGAGATGAGCACCGAGCCGCGGCGCTGCTGGGCGGAGATCACCACCTTGCCCCCGTCCCGGCAGTGGCGCTCGGCGTTGGTCAATAGATTGGTGAGCACCTGGAGGATGCGGTCGCGGTCCCCCAGCACCTGGGGAAGCTCGGAGTCGACGCGCTGGCGCACGTTCAGGCGGCGCTCGAGGAAGCGGGGCGCCAGCCCGGCCAGGGCCTGGGTCACCGCCTCGGCCACGTCGAAGGGCTGGAAGGTCATCGACTCGCGGGTGAGCTCGAAGCGGGAGAAGTCGAGCAGCTCCTCGATGAAGGCGCGCAGCCGCTTCCCCGAGGAGCGCGCCACCTGCAAGCACTGGCGCTGGCGCTCGTTGATGGTCCCCATCCGCTCGGCCAGCAAGAGGTCGGTGTAGCCGATCATCGTCACCAGCGGCGAGCGCAGCTCGTGGGAGACGTTGGCGAGGAAGTTGTCCTTGCGCCGGTCGGCTTCTTGTAACCGCTGGTTCGACTCCCGCAAGACCCGGGTGCGCTCCTCCACCGCCCCCTCGATCAGCGCCGCCTGCTCGCGCATCCGCTCCCGCATCAGCGAGCGCTCCAGGGCCAGCGAGGCCTGCAGGGCGAACGAGCTGAGCACTCCCAGGTCGGGCTCCACCGTCTCCTGGGGAGCGGCGAGGAGGATGCCCAGCGCGTTGTCGCCCCCGCCCCGGAGCGGGGCGGCGATCACGTGCGAGAGCCGGAGCAGCTCGATCAGGCGTTCCCGGGCGGCCTCGGCAGCGCGGCGGCCCCAGATGGCGCGCAAGAGCGCGTGCGGGCGCACGTCCACCACCGGCTCCGGGGACTTGAGCAGGGTGTCGAGCAGCGGCGACTTGGAGGGGTCGATGGGCAACAGCTCGCTCATCTTGCGGATGCCCACCAGGCGCATCGCCTCGTCGATCACCGCCCGCTTGTGCGACATGTGCGCCAGCGTCACCCCCTCGCCGGAGGCGAGCAGCACCGCGCTCTCGAAGCCCAGCTTGCGCAGCTCGTCGGCGATGGCCCGCAGCACCTCCCGCCGCTCGGTCTCCCGGCGCAGGCGGGCGGCGGCGGCGGCCAGGGCGGTCTGGCTCTGCCGGGCGCGGGCCAGGTCGGCCAGGGCGCGCTGCCGCCCCCGCTCCTGGGCGAGCTGCAGGGAGGCCTCGTGGCCCACGCCCCGCAGGGCGCGCAAGAGCGAGCGGCGGGGCTCGCGGTCGAGCACCAGCCGGAGCATGCCGGCCGAGTCGCTCTCCACGCTCAGGGGCACGTCGGCGCACCAGAGCTCCGCCGGAGCCAGCCGCCCCAGGTCGAGCGCGTGCGCGACTTGCGGCGGACAGCGGGCGAGGTGCACGTTGCGCTCCTCCGCCGGAGTCCCCGCCAGCGCTCCGGAGGAGACCAATTCTTGAAGACTGCGGGCGGTGGCCTCCCGCCGGGCCCGGGGCGTGGCCAGGGAGCCTCCCACCGCCGCCTGCACCAGCTGGCGCTGCCTCTCCCCGTTGCCCTCCATCAGGTCGCCGCGCAGGCGCAGCTCGGCCACCAGGGCGCCGCAGATCGCGGCCGCGTCGTCGACGATCCCCTGGCAGACCCGCTGCTCCACGGTGCGACGTTACCGCATTTGACTCCGCCTCCTAAGCTGGCTATTCCCGGCCCCTCTTCGCGGGAGTCCGACCGTGGACGTCAAGCAGCTGGCGGTGGTGGGCGCGGGGCAGATGGGCGCGGGGATCGCGCAGGTGGCGGCCCAGAGCGGCCTCCAGGTGGTCCTCGTCGACGTCAATCCCGAGCTGGTGCAGAAGGGCCTCTCCGGCATCCGGGCCCAGCTGGAGAAGGCGGCGAGCAAGGGGAAGCTGAAGCCGGAGGAGGTCCAGGCCGCCCTCTCCCGGCTGGAAGGGGGATCGGCGGAGGACGCCAGGGGGGCGCAGTTCGCGGTGGAGGCGGTCACCGAAAACGAGGACGTGAAGCGCAAGGTCTTCGCCAGCCTCGCCCGGGCCATGCCCCCGGACGCGGTGCTGGCCACCAACACCTCCTCCATCCCCATCACCCGGATCGCGGCCAGCGTGCCCGGCCCCGAGCGGGTGATCGGCATGCACTTCATGAACCCAGTGCCGGTGATGCAGCTGGTGGAGATCATCCGCGGCGCCCAGACCAGCGACGCCACCTACGCCGCCACCCGGGCGCTGGCCGAGCGGATGGGGAAGACCACCGTCCTTTCCCGGGACATGCCGGGCTTCATCGTCAACCGCATCCTCATTCCCATGCTCAACGAGGCCTGCTTCGCGCTGCAGGAAGGGCTGGCCTCGGCGGAGGACATCGACACCGCCATGAAGCTGGGGACCAACGTGCCCATGGGGCCGCTCACCCTGGCGGACTTCATCGGGCTCGACACCTGCCTGTACATCGCCGAGGTGCTGCACAAGGGGCTGGGGGACGACAAGTACCGGCCGGCGCCCCTGCTGCGCCAGTACGTGGACGCGGGCTGGCTGGGCCGCAAGACCAAGCGCGGCTTCTACGGATACTGACATGGCGTACGACAACGTCCTGGTCGAGCACGCGCCCGACATCTCGCTCATCACCGTCAACCGGCCCAAGTCGCTCAACGCGCTCAACTCGCAGACCCTGCGCGAGCTGACCCTGGCGGTGCGCGAGTGCGCCGACACCCGGGTGCTGATCCTCACCGGGGCCGGCGACCGGGCCTTCGTGGCCGGCGCGGACATCTCCGAGATGGCCCCCATGGGCCCCTGGCAGGCCCGCGAGTTCAGCGAGCTGGGGCACGTGCTCACCGCCCTGATCGAGGACATCCCCGCCGCCACCATCGCCGCGGTGAACGGCTACGCGCTGGGCGGCGGGCTGGAGCTGGCGGTGGCCTGCGACATGATCTTCGCCAGCGAGAACGCCCGGCTCGGGCTGCCCGAGGTTTCCCTGGGCGTGACCCCGGGGTTCGGGGGCACCCAGCGCCTGGTGCGGCTGGTGGGAAAGCTGCGGGCCAAGGAGATGATCTTCACCGGCGACTGGGTGGACGCGAAGAGGGCCCAGGAGATGGGCCTGGTCAACGCCATCATCCCCAAGGAAAAGCTCCTCGACCATTGCCGCGCGATCGGGCAGAAGATCGCCCAGAAAGGACCGCTCGCCGTGGCCCGCGCCAAGCGGCTGGTGGAGCGCGGCTACGACATGCCCCTGCGCGCGGCCAACCGCCAGGAAGCCGAATCGTTCGCCCTTCTCTTCGACACCGAGGACCGGCGCGAGGGGATGCGCGCCTTTTTGGAGAAGAGGCCCGCCCGGTTCGGCGGAAAGTAGAGGACATGGACTTTTCTCTCAGCGACGAGCAGCAGCGTTTGGTGGAGACGGCGCGGAAGTTCACCCGGGAGAAGATCATCCCGGTGGCGCAGAAGCTGGACGAGCACGGCACCTTCCCCAAGGAGATCTGCGAGCAGGCCTGGGAGATCGGGCTGATGAACGCCGAGATCCCCCAGGAGGTGGGCGGGCTGGGCCTCTCCACCCTGGACCACGTGCTGATGGCCGAGGAGGTGAACTACGGCTGCGCCGGCGTGGGCACCACCATGTTCGGCAACAACCTGGCGGCCATGCCCATCATGCTCGCCGGCTCCGAGGAGCAGCAGAAGAAGTGGCTCACCACCCTCACCGAGGCGCCCATCTTCGCCGCCTACGCCTGCTCGGAGCCCGACGCGGGCAGCGACGTGGCCGGGATGCGCACCACCGTGCGCAAGGCGGGGAGCGAATACGTGCTCACGGGCCAGAAGCGCTGGATCACCAACGCCCGCTACGCCGCCTGGTACACCGTCTTCGCCCGCCTGGGCGAGGTGAAGGACCGGCACAAGGGGATCACCTGCTTCGTGGTGCCGCGCGACGCTCCCGGCGTCTCGGTGGGGCGCAAGGAGGACAAGCTGGGCCAGCGGGCCAGCGACACCTCCGACGTGATCTTCGACGAGGTGAAGCTCACCAAGGCGAACCTGATCGGGGAGGAGGGCCAGGGCTTCAAGGTGGCGATGAAGACCTTCGACCGCAGCCGGCCGTGGATCGCCGCCGGGGCCTGCGGGATCATGCGCCGGGCCCTGGACGAGTGCCGCCGCTACGCCCTGGAGCGCAAGGCCTTCGGGCAGGCCATCGCCCAGTTCCAGGCCATCCAGTTCATGCTGGCGGACATGGCCATGAAGTACGAGGCCACCCGGCTGCTCATGCTCAAGGCCAGCTGGAGCATCGGGCAGGGGAAGCTCGACGCCATAGAATCTTCATATGCCAAGGCCTTCGGCGCCGACTCGGCCATGGCGGTGGCCACCGACGCGGTCCAGGTCTTCGGCGGCTACGGGTACACCAAGGAGTACCCGGTGGAGAAGCTGATGCGGGACGCCAAGCTCCTGCAGATCTACGAAGGAACCTCGCAGATCCAGCGGATGGTGATCGCTCGCAATCTCTTGGCGCAGGCGCCGGGATAGGGCTACAACGGAGCCATGAAGACGATCCTGCTCGCCCTCGCGGTCGCCTCCTCACCCGTGCTCGCGCACGAGATGCCCAAGGACCACCACGCGATGAAGGGCGAGCATGCGGACGCTCCCACCAGCTTCGACAGGCAGCCGGCCCTGGGGACGTGGGCCAAGTGCCCGGTGTCCGGAGACGTTTTCCAGGTGGGGAAGGACACCGACTTCGCGACCTACAACGGGCGCGTCTACGCCTTCTGCTGCCCCGACTGCAAGCCGGACTTCGCCAAGAATCCGGCCAAATACGCAGACAAGAAGTAGGCCGGGCGGCGTCCGTGTAGTGTGACGGATCTCATTTGCCCCGCCCTGACCCCGCGTGTAGCATCCTCGCATCCGGCTTTCCTTATTCCGTTCCCGAGAGCGGCCCAGGATGGAAATCGAACTGAGCGAAGAGCAGACGCTCCTGCGGGACACCTGCCGGGACTTCGCCGAGCGCGAGCTGCGGCCCAATGCCCGCCGCTGGGATCGGGAGCACCAGTACCCGGCCGAGGCGGTGAAGAAGGCCTTCGAGCTGGGGCTGGGCGGGGTGGCGGTGCCCTCCCGGTGGGGCGGCGCGGGGATGGACACGGTGGCCTACGCCCTGGCCATCGAGGAGATCTCCCGCGGCTGCGCCTCGGTGGGGGTGACCCTGAGCGTGAACAACTCCCTCTACTGCGACCCGGTTCTCAAGTACGGCACCGACGCGCAGAAAGAGCGGTGGCTGAAGCCCTTCGCCAGCGGGGAGAAGCTGGGCTGCTTCGGCCTCACCGAGCCGCAGGCGGGCAGCGACGCCGCCGAGCAGCGCACCACCGCCGTGAGACGGGGCGACCGGTACGTCGTCAACGGGACGAAGAACTGGATCACCAACGGCCCGGTGGCGGACGCCATGGTGCTCTTCACCATGACGGACCTGAGCAAGGGCACGAAAGGCATCACCGCGTTCGTGGTGGAAACCAAGACGCCGGGCTTTCTGGTGCAGAAGGCGGACGAGAAGCTGGGGATCTGCGCCAGCCCCTCCTGCACCATCTTCTTCGAGAACATGGAGCTGCCGGTGGAGAACCGCCTCGGCCAGGAGGGCGAGGGGTTCAAGATCGCCATGAGCACGCTGGACGGCGGGCGCATCGGCATCGCCGCCCAGGCCATCGGCATCGGCAGGGCGGCGTTCGAGGAGGCGCGGGACTACGCGAAGATCCGCAAGACCTTCGACGTCCCCATCGTCCAGCACCAGGCCATCCAGTTCATGCTGGCGGACATGATCACCGAGCTGGAGGCGGCCCGGCTCCTGACCTTGCGCGCCGCCACCCTCAAGGACGCCGGCGTGCGGCACTCGCGCGAGTCGAGCATGGCGAAGCTGTACGCCAGCGAGGCCGCCAACCGGGTGGCCGACAAGTCGGTGCAGATCCACGGCGGGATGGGGTACTCCAAGGAGCTGGACGTGGAGCGCCACTTCCGGGACGCGCGGATCACGGAGATCTACGAAGGTACCTCGGAGATCCAGCGGCTGGTGATCTCCAACACTCTCTTGAAGTAGGCAGGCCTGAGGCTGGGGGGCTTCATGGTCGTTCAGGGTGCAGTACCCATCGAGTCCGGAACGGGGGCGGAGATGTCGGACCGCCTGACCCCCCGGCAGAAGTTCTGCGCGCCGCTCCTCTCCGCCATGCTCTTCGGCGGCGGGTACGCGGGGATCAGCGACATCTACGTGCACATCCGGGACATTGTCCCCTTGAGCGCGCGCGACTGGGAGTCGAACCCGATGGAGCGGCGGCTGGCCCGCTGGCACACCTCGCTGGCGCGGGCCCTGAACGACTTCCTCCGCCTGGGGGTGCTGCGGGAGGACGGGCACGCGCGCTGGGGGATCACCGAGAAGGGCTTCGCCGTGGCCCGCGAGTTCCAGCTCGTCTCCCACGACGGGGTGCTGATCGACCGGGCGCTGTTGCGCAAGCGCCTCGACGAGTTCGCCCTCGAGTTCGAGAAGGCCTACAAGGTGTACTCGCGCCCGCAAGCGCCGCCGGCCGCGGCGGCCAACGAGTAGACCCCGAATCTGCGATGCACCCGGGACTGTTCGAGCTCAGCGATTCGCAGGCCCTCGTCCGCGATACCGCGCGCGGCTATGCGCAAGGGACCCTCGCCCCCGCCGCCGCCGCCATCGACCGGGAAGGGCGCTTTCCCGAGGCGCAGCTTCGCGACCTGGCCGCCCTGGGGATGATGGGGGTGAACATCCCCGAGGAGTACGGCGGGGCGGCCGCGGGCGCGGTGGCCTACGCGCTGGCGATGATGGAGATCGCCCAGGCCTGCGCCTCCACCGCCGTCACGGTGGCGGTGAACAACCTGGTGGCGGAGACCATCTTCCGCTTCGGCGACGAGCAGCAGAGGCGGCGCTACCTGCCGGAGATCACCTCCGGGCGCTTCGTCACCGCCAGCTTCGGGCTCTCCGAGCCGCACTGCGGATCGGACGCCGGGGCTTTGCGTACCAGCGCCCGCCGCGACGGCGGCGAGTACGTCCTGAACGGCAGCAAGCAGTGGATCACCTCGGGCGACCGGGCCGGCGTGCTCCTCGTCTGGGCCCGCACCGGGGAGCCCGGCACCAAGGGGATCAGCTGCTTCCTCGTCGAAGGAGGGGCCGACGGGCTGCACGTCGGGCGGCACGAGGACAAGATGGGGCTGCGTGGCTCCAGCACCGTCTCCCTGGCCTTCGAGGACCTGCGGGTGTCCGCTTCCGCCAGGCTGGGGGCCGAGGGGCGCGGTTTTCCCATCGCCCTGGCCGCGCTCGATTCGGGGCGGGTGGGGATCGCCTGCCAGTCGGTCGGCATCGGGACGGCCGCCCTGGAGTGCGCGGTGCGGTACGCCAAGGAGCGGCACGCCTTCGGGCAGCCCATCGCCAGCTACCAGGCCATCCGCTTCGCCCTGGCCGACGTGGCCACCGAGCTGGACGCGGCGCGCCTGTTGGCCCTGCGGGCCGCCGCCCTCAAGGAGGCGGGCAAGCCCTTCTCCCGCGAGGGGTCGATGGCCAAGGTGTTCGCCAGCGAGAAGGCGAACAAGGCGGCGGACATGGCCGTCCAGGTCCACGGCGGGTACGGGTACATCGACGAGTTCCCCGCGGAGCGGCATTATCGGGATGCGAGGGTGATGACGATCTACGAGGGAACGAGCGAGATCCAGCGCATGGTGATCGCACGGAACGTGCTGAACCACTGAGGAGCGCTCATGACGGCGAAGGACCGGCTGAAGGCGGCCCAGGAAGAGTGGCGGCGGACGGAGCTGGCGAAGGCCGCGCAGAAGAGCGCGCTGCGCCAGGGCGCCTTCCAGACCGATTCGGGCATCCCCATCCCCGACCTGCTCACGCCCGCCGACGTGGGGGACCCCAGCGAGGCCGAGGTGGAGAAGTACGTGCGCGACCTCGGCTTCCCCGGCCAGTTCCCCTATACCCGCGGGCCGCAGCCCAGCATGTACCGGGGCCGGCTCTGGACCATGCGGCAGTTCGCCGGCTTCGGCACGCCCGAGGACACCAACCAGCGCTTCAAGTACCTGCTCGAGCACGGCGTCACCGGCCTGAGCACCGCCTTCGACATGCCGGCGCTGATGGGCTACGACGCCGACCACCCGATGTCCCGCGGCGAGGTGGGCAAGGAAGGGGTGGCGGTCTCCACCCTGAAGGACTTCGAGGTGCTCTTCAGCGGGATCCCGCTGGACCGCGTCACCACCAGCATGACCATCAACGCCAGCGCCATCTTCGCCCTCTGCGCCTACGTGGCGGTGGCGGAGAAGCAGGGGGTCTCGCAGGACAAGCTGGGCGGGACCATCCAGAACGACGTGCTCAAGGAGTACATCGCCCAGAAGGAGTGGGTGGTGGGCCCCCGGCCGGCCACGCGGGTGGTGGTGGACATGATCGAGTACACCGCGAAGCACATGCCGCGCTGGCACCCGGTCTCCATCAGCGGCTACCACATCCGCGAGGCGGGGGCGACGGCCATCCAGGAGCTGGCCTTCACCCTGGCCGACGGGTTCGGCTACGTGGAGGAGTGCGCGAAGAGGGGCATGGAGGTGGACGACTTCGCCCCCCGCCTCAGCTTCTTCTGGGACGTGCACAACGACTTCTTCGAGGAGATCGCCAAGTTCCGCGCCGCCCGGCGGATCTACGCGCGGGTGATGCGCGACCGGTTCGGGGCGAAGAAGGCGATCAGCATGACCCTGCGCACGCACGCGCAGACGGCGGGGGTGGCCCTCACCGCCCAGCAGCCCTACAACAACGTGGTGCGGGTGGCGCTGCAGGGGCTGGCGGCGGTGCTGGGCGGGGCGCAGTCGCTCCACACCTGCTCGCGCGACGAGGCGCTGGGCCTGCCCACCGAGGAGGCCGCGCGCCTCGCCCTGCGGACGCAGCAGATCCTGGCCGGCGAGTCGGGGGTGGCGGACGTGGTGGACCCGCTGGGCGGCGCCTACGCCGTGGAGGCGCTGACCGACGAGCTCGAGGCGCGGGCGGAGGCCCTCATCGCCCGGATCGACGAGCTGGGCGGCATGGTGGAGGCCGTCTCCAGCGGCCACGTGCAGCGCGAGATCCAGGAGGCGGCCTTCGCCTGGCAGCGGAGCGTCGAGGCCGGGGAGCGGGTGGTGGTGGGCGTGAACGCCTACCGCTCGGAGGAGCCGCAGGTGCCGGCGCTGGCGGTGGACCCGGCGATCGAGGAGCGGCAGGTGGCGCGGCTGCGGGCGCTGCGGAGGTCCCGCGACGGGGCCGCGGCGGCCGCGGCGGTGCGGGCGGTGCGAGCGGTCGCCCGGGGCACGAAGAACCTCGTGCCGCCCATCCTGGAGGCGGTGAAGGCCCGCGCCACGCTGGGCGAGATCTCGGACGCGCTCCGCGAGGTGTTCGGCGAGCACCAGGAGCGCGTGGTGCTGTAGCCGACGGCGGGCCTGGTGGCGGGCGTGAGCGCTACCGCTGGGAGGAGCCGCCGGGGCCGGCGCGCCCCTCCTTGATGAAGTAGTCGACGAGCTCGCTGGCCGAGTCGCTGATGTCGACCTCCATGTCCTCGACGCGGCGGGTGAGGTAGTTGAACATCATCACCGCGGGGATGGCCACGAGCAGGCCGAAGGCCGTGGTCACGAGCGCCTCGGCGATGCCGGCCGAGACCGACCCCAGGCCGCCCGAGCCGGTGGCCGCCATGGCCTGGAAGGCGCTGATGATCCCGGCCACGGTGCCCAGCAGGCCCACGAAGGGCGCGGTGGAGCCGATGGTGGCCAGCGCGCCCAGCCCCCTGCGCAGGTCCGCCACCGCCCGCAGGGCGCTGCGCTCGACGGCGCGGTTCACCGCCGCGATCACGTCGAAGCCGCCCAGGTCGCCGGGGCCGCGCTGATGCAGGGCCGCCACGCCGCGCTCGTGCTCCTCGATGGCCAGGCCGAGCACCCGCGCCAGGTAGCCGTGGTGCAGCTTGCGGGCGAGGGCGATGGCGTCGGGGTAGCGGCCGGCCGGCAGGAGCGTCCGCAGCTGCTCGGCGTACTGGCGCGACGCCGCGCCGGCGCGGGCGTAGGTCACCAGCCGCTCCACCATCACCCCGAGTGAATAGACGCTCATGGCGGCCAGGACCAGCGCCACCGCCCGGGCGAAGGGCCCCATGGAGCGCCACATCGACGGAAGGTCGAAGGCCACCGCCGGGACTCCGTCGGCGGAAAGGGCCAGGAGCTGCAGGACGTGGGGGAGCGCGGGCATGAGGCGCTGCTTCTCGGGGCCGGCGGCCGGGTCAGAGCCGGTGGGTGATCCTTCCGTACACGAAGCGGCCCACCAGGTCGTAGGTGGTGGCGTCGGTGTTGTCCTGGCCGCCGTTGTAGATGGAGGGCGGCGCGGCGTTGAAGAGGTTATTCACACCGAGGGTGAGCGTGGTGGCGCCGGCCACGCTGGCCAGGGTGTAGCTCACGGCGGTGTCGACGGTGGCGTAGGCCGAGACCTTCCGCTGGTACGTGGGGTCCACCGAGCACAGCCCGCCGCCGTTGAAGGCCCCGGCGGCAGTGCCACACTCCCGGAAGGAGCCGATGAAACGCGTCTGCACGCCGGCGCCGAGCGGGCCGCGCGCCCACGTCACGCCGCTGTTGAACCGCCAGGCCGGGTTCACGCCGCCTAGGCCGGAGAAGTTGCCGTTCTGGCCGGCCAGGTCGAAGGTCCCGCGCCCGTGGAGGACCCTGCCGGTGGGGAGGGTGAGGTCGTGGTTGCGCAGCCAGGTACCGTCGAAGGTGAGGCCGAACCGGCCCAGCGCGCGAGTGGGCAGGGCGTAGCGCAGGCCGATGTCGACGCCGGACAGGGCCTCCTTCCCCACGTTGGTGTTGAGGTTGTCGATGCCGATGATCCGCTGCGTCACCGGGTCGCGGGTGATGAGGCGGCAGAGGTCGGGGTTCGAGGGGGCCCCGGTGGTGGTCGG
>DATKAG010000430.1:0-5834 GCA_035498355.1 Myxococcales bacterium
CATCAGCGGGTACTCGGCGGCGATGGGCTCCTTCACCTTGATGATCATCTCGGCGCGGGCCCAGACGTCGGCGGCCTTCTCCACCAGCTTCGCGCCCGCGGCCTCGTAGGCCGCGTCGGGGATTCCGCTGCCCGCGCCCGCTCCCTTCTCCACCAACACTTGATGTCCGCGGGCTGCCAGGGCCGCGGCCCCGCCGGGGACCAGGCCCACCCGGTATTCGCGGGTTTTGATCTCTTTCGGGCAGCCGATGATCATCGTCTCTCCGGCGGCGTTTCGCCTTGCTAAAAAGGGCGGCGGAAGATAGCAGGCGACGGCCTCGGGTCAAGCTGCGACGTGTCGAACATGCTCAAGCTCCTTTTCGCCGACGAATCGGGCCGGGTCTACGAGCACCCGCAGCTGCTGGCGCTGGTGCACGGCGGCGCTGCTTTCGCCGCGCCCGCGCCGCTTCCCTCGCACGCCACGCTGGCGGCGCTGCCGGGACGAAGGCCGCTGGGGCTCGATCCGGGGAGCGGCCGCGCGGTGGAGCTCACCGAGGTCCGCCTGGGAAAGCGCACGGTGCGCCCCAGCGCGGTGGCGGCCGTGCTCCCTCCCGGCTGGACGCGCACCGAGCTGCCGGCCTTCCGCAAGAGCGCCATCGCGCCAATCCTGCCGCAATGGGCCTATACGGCGGCGGCCTGGGACGAGCGGGAGCGGCGCCACGTGGCCTGGGCGCTGCACACCGACCTGCGCAAGCACTGGGACCCGGCGGCTCACTCCACGCCCGACCTCCCCGGCCTGGTGCGGGGGCGCCTGGAGTCGGACGACAATCCGCTCCTGAAGCAGCTGGCGAAGTGCGCGCTCGAGTACCGCTGCTTCACCGCCCAGAACACGTTCTACGGGCGCGACGAAGGGGCCATCCCCGCCAGCGCCGGGTGCAACGCCCGCTGCGTGGGGTGCATCTCCGAGCAGCCGGAGGAGGGGCCCCTGGCCTCGCACCAGAGGATCGAACGGGCGCCTGGGGCCGGGGAGATGGCGAGCATCGGCATCGCGCACCTCTCGCGGGCGCCGGGGCGCACCATGATCTCCTTCGGCCAGGGCTGCGAAGGCGAGCCGCTGACGCGCGCGCGGGAGATCGCGGCGTCCATCCGCGCCATGCGCTCCGCCACCGCCCGGGGATCGATCAACGTCAACACCAACGGCTCCTTGCCCGAAAGCCTCGGCCTGCTGATCGACGCCGGTCTCGACGCCTGCCGGATCAGCCTGAACAGCGCGCACCCGCCGCTCTACGACGCCTACTACCAGCCGATCGGATACGGCCTCGCGGAAGTGGAGGAATCGATCCGCCTCGCCCGCAGGCGCGGCCTCTACACGGCGCTCAACCTGCTCACCTTCCCCGGCGTGACCGACCAGGAAGGGGAGGCGGAGAAGCTCTGCGAGCTGGTCTCGCGCACCCGCGTCCACCAGGTGCAGTCGCGCAGCCTGGCCATCGATCCCGATCAGTACCTGGCGCTGGCCGCGCGGAATGCCGCGGGCGGAGCGCGGATCGGCATCGCCGGATTGCTCCGCAAGCTGCGGCGCGCGCGCAAGGGATTGGTGATCGGCAACTTCGCCCGCGGCCTGGGCGAGAGGCGTCCAGCCTGACATCGATGCCGTGATCCGCCTCACTGCTTCTCTCGCAAGAGCGCGAAATCCGGGCTTCGGGACGGCGGCACGGCGGTTGCTGCCTTCCGTTTGCATGGCCTCCATCGACCTCCGGCGATTCCTGCTCTTGCGCATTGCGCTATCGCTCGCCGCCTTCCCCGTCCTGGCCGAAGAGCGCCCGGAGGCGATCCTGGTGGTCACCGACGATGGGGCGCTGGACGCGGCCGCGGTGCGCGCCATCCGCAACGTCGCCGCCGGCGAGCTGAAGCGGCGCGGCGTGGTCCTCGCCGACGACAAGCGGCTCGCCGGGGTCCAGCCGGTGGACGATGGGCTGCTCGATCTCGCCGAGGACCTGGGCGCGCGCCGCATCTTCGCCCTGCGCGTGGGCGGCCAGCTGGGGGCGAAGATCCCGCTCAGCGTCGACGAGCTGTCGATCGATTCGCTTCTGCCCGTCTATTCGCAGTCCCTCACCGCCGCCGGATTGGAAGAATGCGACGTGGTGACCGCCCGCCTGGTGGATGCGGTGCTCGACCGCGGCAGCGCCGAGAGCAACGCGCGGATGACCACCGTCACCGCCAGCGAGTCGAAGCCCTTCGCCAAGAAGCCCGGGGAGCGGTTCTGGTTCATCGGACTGCCTGTGGGCCTCTACAACTCGGGAGGCTCCCCCGCGGGCTTGTCGCTCGGCTACGGCTACGAGGCGGAGAGCTTCCGCATCTCCGTCACCGGGGCGGGCTACGCGCGCGGCGGCGACGGCGTCAGCTACATCGCTCTGGAGGCCGCGTGGATCCCCTTGTCCGGGGAATTCTCCCCCTACGCCGGCTTCGGCCTCGGGTACATGGGCGCCGGCGGCGAGGGCGGCATGGGCGGCATCCTCGAGGCGGGGCTCGAAGCGTTCCGCCTGCACGGCGTGCGCGCCCTGGCCGGCGTCCAGCTCACCGTCCCGTTCTTCGACACCCGGCAAGGCTCGGCGCCCCTGGTCGCCGAGCGCAGCGTCTATCCTGCGGGCTTCCTCCGATTCGCCTTCTAGGCGGCTATCGGAAGGACGCGCCCAGGTCGATGGTCACGCCCCAGAAGTCGGAGTTGCCACCCTTGTCGACGGAGACGTCGCTCCCGCCGGTGTTGATCTTGTTGAAGAGGTAGTTGTACTGGAAGCGGCCGCCGAGCTTGAAGGCGCCGATGTTCGCTTCCACGCCGCCGCCGAAGGGCAGGGTGCTGGTGCTGGTGTTGGGAACGCCCGAGGCCTCGGCGCCGCTCACCCAGGTGTAACCGTAGCCGCCGAAGATGTAGGGGGTGACGTCGCCGGGGAGGATGTTGAGGCGCACGTCCGCGTAGCCTTCGTTGGTCTTGAGGGTGCTGGCCAGCCGGCCCTCGCTCAAGCTCTCGTTGATGTTGTTCTGCGTGCCCAGGTAGCCCGCCTCCAGCCCGAGCATGGGCGTGGGCAAGAAGCCCAGGCGCGCGCCGTAGGCGGCCCCGACGTCCGAGCCGCTGAGCGACTGGTTGTACTTCGCGGCGCCGCCCTGCAGGACGACGCTGAACTCGCTGTCGGCGAATGCCGATGCCGGCGCGACCAAGGCGGCGACGGCGACGGCGAGAAGAAGCCTCTTCATGACGATCCTCCTGGCAAGCGGTCGAGGGAAATTCCGCGCTCGCTGCGCGCGGTGGTAGACACGGTGGAGATGCGTAGGAAAAGCGGCCTGCCTGTCTCGCCGTGCTGGGAGCGGACGTGGGGCCGGTGAAGCTGGAGCTGCAGAAGGACCTCGCCCGTTTCCTGCGGCGCGGACATCCCTGGGTCTACAAGCGGGCGATCGAGCGCCCGCCCCAGGGCCTTGGGGCAGGGGCGGTGGTGGACGTGCTGGCGGGCGGCAAGTTCGTCGCCCGCGGTTACTACGACCCCGAGGCGGCAATCCGCGTGCGGGTGCTCACCCGCGATCCGGCCGAGGCGATCGGCCCTTTGTTCTGGCGCCGGCGCATCGCCCGGGCCGTGGCCCTGCGGCGCGCCTACGTGCTCTCGGCTGAGACGGACTGCGCCCGGCTGGTGCACGGCGAAGGCGACGAGCTGCCGGGGGTGGTGATCGATCTCTACGGGAAGTTCGCGGTGCTCAAGCTGTACAGCGCGGGCCTCGCGCCTCACCGGGCGGACATCCTGGAGGCGCTGCGCGGCGAGGTGGCGCTGGTAGGAATCTACGGCCGCGACGAGGAGATGGAGGGCGCGGACGAGGAACGCGAATCCTCGCCGGCGAAGGGACAGGTGCTCTGGGGCCAGGAGCCGCCAGCCGGGATCCTGGTGCGCGAGCACGGCATGCGCATCGCCGTCGACGTGCGCGGCGGGCAGAAGACCGGGTACTTCCTCGACCAGCGCGAGAACCGCCTGGCCTTGCGGCGCTACGCGCGGGGCAAGACCCGGGTTGCCAACTGCTTCTCCTATTCGGGAGGCTTCTCGGTGAGCGCGGCGCTGGGCGGGGCGCGGGAGGTGATCTCCGTCGACCGCGACGCCACGGCGCTGGGCCTGGCGCGGCGCAACTTCGAGCTGAACGGCCTGGATCCCGCGGCCCACGGGTTCGTGGCCTCCGACGTGCTGGAGTTCCTCCGCGCGGAGCGCAAGCCGTTCGACCTGATCGTGCTCGACCCCCCGGCCTTCGCCAAGTCGCAGAAGGCGGTGCCGGCTGCGCTCGACGGCTACGCCTCCCTGCACCGCGCCGCCTTCGCCGCCCTGGCGCCCGGCGGCATCCTCGCCACCGCCTCCTGCTCCGCGCGCGTCTCCGCCGGAGAGTTCCTGGGCGCCGTCCGCGAGGCCGCGGCCAAGACGCACACGCAGCTCCAGCTCCTGGAGGAGAAGCGCCAGCCGCCCGATCACCCCGCGCTCCTCGCCTTTCCCGAAGGGAGCTATCTCAAGTTCTTCGTCCTGAGGAAGGGCGGCTGAGATGGTCCTGCCCGGGCAGTACCTGGAGCGCAGCGTGGTGGTGGGCGATCTCGACGCCCTCTTCCACCGGGGCACCCGCGATCCGCCCTGCGCCATCGCGGCCCCGCACCCGGCGCACGGCGGCAGCATGCTCTCGCCGGTGATCGCGGAGCTGGCCTGGGCATTGACCCGCGCCGGCCACCCCACGCTTCGCTTCGACTACCGGGGAGTGGGCGCCTCGCGGGGCGTTTCGCGGCATCGGCCGGACAGCGAGGGGATCGCGGACCTGGGAGACGAGGTGGCGGACCTCCTCTCCATCTGCGAGCACCTCCTCGCCACCACCCGCAGGGGCCCCGCCTGCGCCGTGGGCTACAGCTTCGGGGCCGCCGTCGCGCTGGAGGCGGCGGGAGACGAGCGGGTGGAAAGCCTGGCGCTGATCGCGCCGCCCACCGCGCTGTACGACTTCGCCGCCCTGGCCCGGGTGCGCAAGCCCGTGCTGGTGGTGTGCGCGCACCACGACAACTACTGCGACCGGAGCGCCTTGCGCCTGCCGGAGGGCGGGAAGCTGGAGGTGATCCCGCACGCCGATCATTTCTTCGGCCGCGGGCTGCTCGAGGTGGGAAAAACGGTCGCGGCCTGGCTGCGGGGCGATCGGCCGGAACTGGTGGCCGCCGGCGACGGGGGCGGAGGGGGGACCCGGACGCTGGAGCTGGATCCGGGGGACGGCGAGCCTTTGGAGCTGGACGTGGATCCCGAATGACCCTCGCGCGTTTCCAATTGAAATAAGGACGGATCCGAAGCGTTCTTCGAGAGTGGAGGTATGCTGGGGACCATGACGGCGGGCACCCTTCGCGCGCGCCTGGGCTTGCGGGAGCGGCTGATCGTGGCGGCGATCGCGCTGGTCGCCTTGCTGCTCTGCGGGCTCGCCGGGTGCTCTCGGACCCCGGCCCCGGTGCTTGGAATCACGGGCGATTCCGTCCCCGGTCTCATCGAGGTGGAGCTCAGCGCGCCCGCCGCGCTTCCCGGGAAGGTGATCGACCAGGAGGCGCAGGAGGACGACCTCTTCGGCGATGCGCTTTCGCCCGAGTACGACGTGGAGATCGAGGTCGAGCCGGGGACGGAGGCGCAGGTGCTGGCGCAGCTTCGCGGCCGCGCCGACGTGATCTGGGCGGAGCCGGTGGTCCGCTACCAGGGGCTCTGGGTCCCCGACGATCCC
Source organism: Myxococcales bacterium (assembly GCA_035498355.1). GTDB lineage: Bacteria > Myxococcota > Myxococcia > Myxococcales > 40CM-4-68-19 > 40CM-4-68-19. Next base: position 5,736 of record DATKAG010000430.1, read on the forward strand.
GACTTCTCCAAGCAGTGGCACCTCAAGGCCGCGGGCGCCGAGCGGGCCTGGGACGCCACCCGGGGCGAGGGCGTGACGGTGGCGGTGATCGACACCGGC
>DATKAG010000431.1:0-5772 GCA_035498355.1 Myxococcales bacterium
GAGACTGACGCCACCAGCGCCGGGGTGGTCTCGCGCCCGATCACCGCGGCCGCCTCCAGCGGACCGAGCAGCGCCTCGGGCAGCGCTTTCAGGTGTTCGCGGATGGCGGCGCGCACCCCTTCCGGCACTCCGGGCCGGCCCGGGCTCCGTCCGCCCTGGACGAGCACGTGCAGCATCTCGCGGAGGAAGAGCGGATTGCCCTTGGTGATCTCGTACAGCCACCCGGCGGTCTGCTCGTCCGCCCCGGAAGGCCCCTGGGCGAGGAGCTGGGCCACCTCCGCGCGCTGCAGGGGCTCGACGACGACGCTCTCGCCCTCCCGCGCCACCCGGTCGAGGCTCGCGGCGGTGGCGGGCTGGAGCCTCGCTTCCAGGTCCCGGTAGGTGCCCAGCAAGAGGAGGGGAGCGCCGCGCAGGTGGGCGGCCAGGAACTCGAGGAGCTGGAGGGAGGCGGGATCGGCCGCGTGCAGGTCCTCCAGCGCCAAGAGCAGCGGGCGGGCCGCGGCGGCGGCGGCGAGATAGCGGAGCGCCCCGTCGAAGAGGAGGAAGCGATCGTCGGGGTTCCCGGGGTGCGCTTCGGCCGCGGCGGCCTCGGGGAGCAGCCGGGCGATCTCCGGGGGCGGATCGGGCGCGAGCTTGCGCAGGCCGCGGATGAGCTGGATGAAGGGCCAGTAGGGCGGCGCTCCTCCCGCCTCCCAGCACCTCCCCCAGATCACGGCCATCCCGCTCTCCGCGGCCTGGGTGGCCGCGGACTCCAGGAGCGTGCTCTTCCCGATGCCTGGCTCGCCGTGCAAGAGCACGATCCGCGTGCGGCCGGAGCGCGCCGACTCCAGGGCGCCGGCCAGCAGCGCCCGCTCGCGGTCCCTCCCGATCATCGTGCCGGCGGCCATCGATCCCAGTCTATGCCGGTCCGGCGGCGCGTTGATCGCTCGCGGTACTAGGGTAGTCTTGCCCTCATGCGCCTGCCGACGCTCGCCGCCGCCCTCGTGCTCTGCTCCTCCCTTTCCCTGAGGGCCGACGACACCCGGCCGCCGCAGATCTCCGACGTCAGCGCCAGCCTGAAAGGGAGCCAGGTCCAGGTGTCGGCGCGCATCACGGACGAGACCGGCGTCCTCTCCGCCGTCTGCCACCACCGCAGCCCCGGCGGCAAGGTGGAGGACACGCCCATGGTGAAGAACGACTTCGACGACGTCTTCCGGGCGAGCTTCGCCGGGGCCGCCGGGACCGAGTACTGGATCGAGGCCAGCGACCTGCTGGGCAACGGTCCCGCCACCTTCGGGTCCTCGGGCAAGGCGCTGGCGGTGGGCAAGGCTGAGAGCGGCAAGGCGGTGGCCGCCGCCGGGACCGCGAAGAAGAAGAAGCAGAAGGCCCCGGCGCACACCGCCTCCCGCGCCTCGCAACCGCCAGCGGTCGAGCACTTCGTCTCGCCGGTGGCGCCGCTGGAAGGGCGCGACCTGACCGTGAAGGCGAAGATCCGCAGCGAGCCACCCGTGGCGCTGGCCGTGCTCCAGGCGCGGCCCCAGGGCAGCACCGCCGCCTACACCAACCTGCCCCTGACGCGGGTGGGGGGCGACACCTGGGAGGCGCAGATCCCCGCTTCCATGGCCCGGGGGAGCGTTGAGTACTTCATCACCGCCAAGAACCAGGCGGGGCAGCAGACCAGGCAGGGAGCGAGCGGCGCGGATCCTTTCGTGGTGACGTTCAAGCCCGGGCCCTCGGAGGCGGGCGATCAGCCGTCCGGCCCCTACGTCTTCTCCGACGATCCGCCCGCCCGCGTGCTGCCCGGCCAGCCCATCCTCCTCCGCGTCCAGGTGGTGCCGCCCACGGACAAGGGGGAGATGCCCGACCGCGTCGCGGTCCTCTGGCGGGGAAACGACGCCCAGGATCAGCTCACCGACATGGTGAAGGACGAGACCGGCGGCTGGGGCGGCTACAAGGCGGTGCTGCCGGCGCAGGAGGAGGGGGCCATCTTCTACCAGGTGGTCGCCTGCGACGTCTCCACCTCGAAGTGCGGGGTGGACACCGGCAGCAAGCGGAAGTGGCACGCCACCTCGGTGGCCTCGCAGCCGGTCCCGGCGCGGCCGCTGCCGCTGGACGCGGTGAGCTCCAAGGCGCCGCCCTCCCTGCCGGAATAGGCGCTCTCGCGCCAAAGGCGCGAGACCGCGCCCGCTCACGCGGAGCGTGACCCTGGCTGTCCCGGTGAATCCCGGGACAGCCTGTACGCCGGCCTTGCTTTTTCCCGGATCCTGAGCGATCTGCGCAGCCCCGTGCCCTTCGCTCTCGACCCCGTGCAAGTCGCCGTCGCGGCCGCCCTCCTCGTCGCCCTGGCCCTGGTGGTCGCGCTGGTCATCCGCGCCGCGGCCGCGCGGGGAAAGAAGCCCGAGGCCCGCCCGCCCCCGGAGCTGCCCCAGGCCGCACCGCGCGAGACCCTGGAGGAAGCGCCGCCGCCCCCCGCCGAGGTGGCGGCGCCCGCGGAGCGGGTGCGGCGCGAGGAGCGCGCCCGCGGCGAGCTGGAGGAGGCGGAGGAGTCGCTCAAAGCCGCGCAGGAGGCGCAGGCGAAGGAGGCGGAGTCCGCGGCCGCCAAGGCGGAGCTGGAGCGCTACCAGCGGCAGGTCGCCGACCTCCGCCGCCGGGTCGACTACGAGCACCGCAAGGCCGAGGAGGCCAGGGAGAAGGCGCGCCGGCAGGCCGAGGCCCTGGCCCGGGAGCAGGCGGAAGCGCAGGCCAGGGCCGAGGAGCAGGCCCGGCTGGAGGCGGAACGCCGGGCGGAGGAGGAGGCGCGGCGCAAGCTGGCGGAGCAGGAGGCGGGCCGCACGCTGGCCGAGGGGCTGGCGAAGACGCGCGGCGGGTTCATGGCCCGGCTCAACGCCTTCATCGGCGCCAGCAAGGAGCTGGACGATGCCGCCCTCTCCGAGCTGGAGGAGATCCTCTTCTCCGCGGACGTGGGCGTGCACACCGCCACCGCCCTGCTGGAGAGCGTGCGCGAGCGGCTCAAGCGGCGGGAGCTGTCGGACATCGGCAAGGTGAAGGCGGCGCTGCGGGAGGAGATCGAGCGCATCCTCTCCCTGCCCGCGGCGCACGGCGGCCTGCCCGACGCGCCGCCGCCCCAGGTGGTGATGGTGGTGGGGGTGAACGGGACCGGCAAGACCACCACCATCGGCAAGCTGGCCGCCAAGCTCCGGGCCGCCGGCAAGGGCGTGATCCTGGGCGCGGGCGACACCTTCCGCGCCGCCGCCGGCGAGCAGCTCGACGTCTGGGCGGACCGGGCGCACGTTCCCATCGTGCGCGGCAAGGACGGCAGCGACCCCGGAGCGGTGCTCTTCGATGCGGTGGCCCGCGCGCGCAACGAGAAGCTGGACGTGGTGCTCTGCGACACGGCGGGCCGGCTGCACACCAAGGCGAACCTGATGGAGGAGCTGAAGCGCCTCAAGCGCACCCTGGGCAAGGCCCAGGAGGGCGCGCCCCACGAGGTGCTGCTGGTGGTCGACGCCACCACCGGCCAGAACGCCATCGTCCAGGCCCGGCAGTTCCACGAGGCGCTGGGGGTGACGGGCTTCGTGCTCACCAAGCTGGACGGGACCGCCAAGGGCGGGGTGATCATCGGCATCTGCGACGCCCTGAAGATCCCGGTGCGCTACGTGGGGGTGGGGGAGAAGGTGGCCGACCTGAAGGAGTTCGACGCCCACCAGTTCGTCGAGGCGCTGTTCTCCGACTGAGCCCGCTATAGTGTCGGGCGTGGAAAGCAGCCGCGGCACCGTCCTGGTGGTCGACGACGAGCAGGCCAACCTGGACTCGCTGGAGCGGATCTTCGCCCGCGAGGGCTACCGCATCCTTCTCGCCCGCACCGGCCAGGCGGCCGTCGACGCCCTGCGCGGCGAGACCGTCGACGTGGTGCTCACGGATCTGATGATGCCGGGGATGAGCGGCCAGGAGCTGCTGCGGGCGGTGCGGGCGGTGGCGCCGGACGCCGAGGTGGTGCTGATGACCGCCTACGGGACGGTGGAGGCCGCCGTCGCCGCCATGAAGGACGGGGCGTACGACTTCCTCACCAAGCCGCTCAAGCGGCACGCGGTCCTGAAGAGCGTGCAGCAGGCGCTGGAGAAGCGCCGGCTGGTGCAGGAGAACAAGCAGCTGCGGGCGCGGCTGGCCGGCGCCGAGCAGCCCATCGTCGGGCAGAGTCCCTCGCTGCGGGCCACGCTGGACATCATCCGCCAGGCCGCGCCCTCCAGCGCCACCGTCCTCCTCCTGGGCGAGAGCGGGACCGGCAAGGAGCTCTTCGCCCGCGCCCTGCACGAGCACTCCCCGCGCGCCCAGGGCCCCTTCGTCCCCATCAACTGCGCCGCCATCCCCGAGACCATCCTCGAGTCCGAGCTTTTCGGCTACGAGCGCGGCGCCTTCACCGGCGCGGTGCAGCGGAAGGAAGGGCGCATCGAGCGCGCCCAGGGCGGAAGCCTGTTCCTCGACGAGGTGGGAGAGCTCACCCCCTCCGTGCAGGTCAAGCTTCTCCGCTTCCTCCAGGAGGGCGAGATCGAGCGGCTGGGCGGCACCGGGACGGTGAAGGTGGACTGCCGGGTGATCGCGGCCACCAACCAGGACCTGGGGGCGCGGGTGCGGGAGGGAAAGTTCCGCGAGGACCTCTTCTACCGCCTGAACGTGATCCAGGTGGTGCTGCCGCCCCTGCGCGACCGTCCGGAGGACGTGCCGCTGCTCGCCGACCACTTCGTCGCCCGCTACGCGGCGAAGAACGGCAAGCCGATCCACGGGGTCACCCGGGCGGCGCTGGCCGCGCTGGAGTCGTATCCCTGGCCGGGCAACGTGCGGGAGCTGGAGCACGCGCTGGAGCGGGCGGTGGTGCTCTCCCGCGGCGCGGAGATCGACGTGGAGGACCTGCCCGAGTCGGTGCGCGGCGGAGGGGCCGCGCGCGCCGCCGGGCTGGGCGGGGCGCTGGAGGGCCGCACGCTCACCGTGCCTCTGGGCACCACCATGGAGGAGATCGAGCTGCGGGTGATCCGCGAGACGCTGCGCCAGACGCAGGGCGACAAGAACCTGGCGGCGCAGCTCCTGGGAATCGCCGCCCGCACCATCTACCGCAAGCTCGACCGGGAGAAGGAGTAAGGCTCTCTTTCCGCGCTGACAAATTGTCAGGATCTCGCGCGCGCCGCTTGCCACGATGTCGCTCGACTGCCTTCCCGTCGGCCCGGCGCCCCTGACCGCCGAGGGAATCGCTGGCATGGGCCTTGCTGTTTCCCCCCTTCATGGAGCTGGTCCTCCAGAGGTACTCGTGGGCGCTCGACGCGCTCGCGGTGCTGCTGGGCGCGTACCTGGCCGCCCGCACCGTGAATACCCTCGCGGCCGCGGCCATCGCCCCCAAGCCGGCGCTGGTGCAGCAGGCCAGCGCCGCGCCGCAGGCGGCGGCGCAGTCGCAGCGGGTGGAGCTGGACGCGGAGAAGACCGCCAAGCTCTTCGACGTCCCCCTCCCCAAGGCCGCTCCCGCGGGCTCCGAGAACGTGGAGCAGCCGCGGGGCGGCTGGAGCAGCATCCCGGTGCGCTCGTCGCTGCACGGAACGCTGATCGGCACCGCCATCGCCCAGCCGGCCAAGTACTCGCTCTGCCAGATCACCAACCCCGACCTGAACGAGACCCAGGTCTACGGCATCGGCGACAAGTACCAGGGCGCGCGGATCTACGCGATCGAGAAGGAACGCGCGCTGATCGACAACAACGGGGTCAACGAGTACATCGACAACAGCGGAGCCTCGGCCCTCAACCTGGGGG
>DATKAG010000432.1:0-8095 GCA_035498355.1 Myxococcales bacterium
GAGAGCTTGAGCGGCTTGCCCACGGCCAGTAGCTCCGCGTCGCTCTTGGGCCCCGCGTATCCCTGGAAGGCGATCCGGGCCTCTCCGCCCGCCGGGACCTGCAAAGGGACGAGGAGCGAGGCGCTGAGGGACCCCGCCTTCTCCCCCTGGGCCTCCAGCCGGCAGGAGGTGGGAACGCCCGCCGGCGCCAGCACCGCGTTGAGGAAGTACTGCTCGTCGATCCCGGCGAACTGGGCGGCCTGGGCCTCGAACACCGGGTGCTTGGCCCCGATGGCCACCCGCTCCACCTTGTCGTTCCCCGCCGCGCAGATGGTCCGGGCGGGCACGTTGCTGTGGGGAGCGAAGAAGCCGCCGGAGGGCTCGGCGGCGTGGGCGCCGGAGATCACCGCCAGGTGCCCGCTCACCGCCTTGTCGGACTTCACTTCCACCACCAGCGAGATCCCGTAGTTCTCCGGGCTCACCGAGAGGGTCTTGGTCACCGTCACCCCGCCCTGCGCGGTGCGGAAGGTGGCGCTGCTCTTGTCCGACCGGACCAGCTCGTAGCTGGCGGAAGCGGGGACCAGGGCGGCCCCGTTCTCGCCCTGCACCACGGTGGTGAAGGGGAGCGGCTCGCCGGCGTGCGCCGGCACCAGGTCGACGTTCGCCTCCTCCTTGGTGCCCTTGTGCAGGGTCCATTTCTCCCCCAGGAGCTGCACGCTCTGGATGGCCGCGCCCTCGCTGGTCGCCACCACCCGCTCGCGCGCGGTCTCGAAGGTGACGGTGCGCAGGGGATGCGTGGGTTCCGTTCCACGTGGAACATCGGCTGCCTGGGGCGCCGCGGCAGGGCCGGTTCCGGTCGGGGAGACGGGCGGGGCGGCGGTGGGCGGCGGCGACTGGACGACGGGCGAAGGCTTCTGCTGCGCCGGGGGCTTCTTCGCCCCCATCACGTCGGGGAAGAAGAGGTAGAGCCCGAACATGCAGGCGAGCCAGATGGCCACGGCGACGAGCAGGTTCTGGTTCTGGTTCTTCATGCCAGTCTCTTTCTCTCCGGCACCGGGTCCGGGCCACCGGGGGCCCACGGGTGGCAGCGGAGCAGGCGCTTGAGCGCCAGCCAGGGCCCGAGGAGCGGGCCGTGGAGGCGCACCGCCTCCAGCGCGTACTGCGAGCAGCTGGGGTGATACCTGCAAGCCTGCGGAAGGACAGGCGAAATCAAATAGCGGTAGGCCGCGATCAACGCCAAGAGCGGCAGCGAGAGCAGGCGCTTCATCGCCGCATCTTAGCGGCCGCGCGCCGCAGCCACCCGCGGAAGTCCTCGACCGACGCCTGGGCGGCGCTGGCGCGGGCCACGATCACCAGGTCGACGGCGGGAAGTCGATCGATCTCCAGGCGGACCGCCTCGCGCAGGCGCCGCTTGATCCGGTTGCGCAAGACCGACCCTCCGAGGCGGGACGACACGGTGAGACCAACGCGCGCCACCGCCGGGTGGATTCCCGGCCGGGTGGGCGCGCTCCCCTCCCTCGAGCGGAAGCTCGCCGCCAATGGACCCTCGGCGAAGCCCTTTCCCCCCTCGCGGATGGCGAGGAACTCTTTGCGCCGGAGCAGGCGCGCGCTCTTGGGAAAGGCGAAGGCCGCCACCCGGATCTCCCGCGGCTCACTTCCTGGGCGCGCTGACGACGAGCCGCTTGCGGCCCTTCGCCCGGCGGCGCTTGAGGACGTTGCGGCCCGCCCGCGTCGCGTTGCGCTTCCGGAACCCGTGCTCGCGGTTTCTGCGGACCTTGCTCGGCTGGTACGTGCGCTTCACGACGACGGCCTCCTCGGAGAAAAGCGCGGCAAGAAAACATGTGCCCTCCGGCAAGTCAAGAACGCGATCCGGCGTCGATCCGGCCACTTTGGAGATCGCCCTTGATCCGCTTTCCCCGCGTTTGCTAGGGTCCGCGCCGCTGGTTTCACGTTGTCGTCAGGCGGACATTCCGGAGAAGCGAACCCACGGCCACCGAGCGCTGCCGCGTGCTCGCAGGGCTTTGTTTTTCCTGAGACATTTCCCGGGGGACTTCCCATGTCTGGCTCCTTGTCCACAGCTGTGAACAACACTGTGGACGGCTCTTCGGGGGTGATCCCTGTGGAATCCGAGCGGGCGGCCGTGGATCTGTGGACGCGCGCCATCCACCGGCTGAAAGGACGCCTCTCCCGCCACACCTTCCAGACGTACTTCGAGCCCATCAAGCCCGTGAGCCTCGAGGGAGACGAGCTGACGCTCGCCCACTCCAGCCGCTTCATGATCGACTGGGTGCGCGACAACCTGCTCGACGTTCTCCTCCAGGACCTCGAGGCGCAACTGGGGCGCAAGTGCGGGGTGAAGTTCGTGGTGCGCGAGCGCGCTCCCGGCGAGGAGGTGATCGACGCGCCTCCCCAGGAGAGCCGGCCGCCGATCACCACCCCTCCCCCGTCCGAGCCGCCGCCCTCCTCCCGGCAGCTGCAGATCAACCCCAAGTACAGCTTCGACTCGTTCGTGGTGGGGCCCTCCAACCAGTTCGCGGTGGCCGCCTGCACGGCGGTCGCCAACGCGCCCGGCAAGGCCTACAACCCGCTCTTCCTCTACGGGGGCGTGGGGCTGGGCAAGACGCACCTGGTGCACGCGGTGGGCAACCACGCCCTGCGCCAGAACCCCGACTGCCACGTGGTCTATCTCTCCTCGGAGTCGTTCACCAACGACCTGATCCACGCGCTGGAGCAGCACCGGATGCCCGAGTTCCGCGCCCGCTACCGGGAGAAGTGCGACATCCTCCTGCTCGACGACATCCAGTTCCTCAGCAACAAGAAGCAGACGATGGAGGAGTTCTTCCACACCTTCAACGCCCTGCACGAGGCGGGCAAGCAGATCTTCGTCACCTCCGACAAGCTGCCCACCGAGATCGAGGGATTCGAGGAGCGGCTGCGCAGCCGGTTCCAGTGGGGACTGATCGCCGACATCCAGCCGCCGGAGGTGGAGACCCGGGTGGCCATCCTCAAGAAGAAGGCCGCCACCGACCACATCGCCCTGCCCGACGACGTGGCCCTCTTCCTCGGCACGCACATCCGCAGCAACGTGCGGGAGCTGGAAGGGTCGCTCATCCGCCTGGCCGCTTTCGCCAGCCTCACCGGCGCGGCCCTCACCGTGGAGCTGGCCCAGGACGTCCTGAAGAACATCCTGGTGGTGCGGGGCGACAAGCCCGACGTGGAGACCATCATCCGGGTGGTGGCCGAGGCCATGCAGGTCAAGCCCCAGGACATCAAGGGCGATCGCCGGCAGCAGAACATCGCCCGCGCCCGCCAGGTGGCGATGTACCTCACCCGGCGCATCACCGGCCTCTCCTACCCGGTGATCGGGGAGAAGTTCGGGGGCAAGGACCACTCCACGGTGATCAACGCCGAGCAGCGGATCGACGAGCTCACCAACGAGGACCCTGACCTCTCCAAGACGGTCCAGTCGCTTTTGCGCCGGCTGAACGCCTAGGCTGTGGAGAAGGCTGCGCGTACCGTGTTGACCGATCGGCGCCTTGCCGCTACACAGGCCGCGCACAGGTCCCCAAGGCCGTTGTCCGCAGCGCGAAGATCAACGATCCTGCCCACCCAGGTCCCTCTTTCACAGACTCACAGGCTCTGAGAAGACTACGGGATCCTCTTCTCCTGATCAGAAAGGCGAAGCGCAGATGGAGCTGCAGATCGGGACGGACGAGTTCTCTCGGGCGCTCTACCGGGCGCAGGGGATCGTGGAGAAGAAGAGCACCATGCCCATCCTCGCCTCGGCGTTGCTCGAGGCCTCGGAGGACGGGCGGCTGCGGGTCTCCGCCTTCGACCTGGAGATCGGCGTCACCGGCACCCATCCCTGCGAAGTGCGCAAGGGCGGGGCGGTGGCCCTCAAGCACAAGGAGCTCTACGACATCGTCCGGGCCTTGCCGGAGCGGTCGGTGGTGCTGCGGAGGGAGGCGAACAACCGGGTGCGCCTCACCTCGGGAGCGGCGGAGTTCAACATCGTGGGGCAGGCGGCGGAGGACTACCCTCCCTTCCCCCGGGCGGAGAAGGTGAGCTTCGTCCCGGTCGATCCGGCGGCGCTTCTGGAGATGATCGAGAAGACCCAGTTCGCCATCTCCGCAGACGAGACCCGGCACAACCTCAACGGGGTCTTCTTCGAGACCAACGAAGGCAACGTGCGGATGGTGGCCACCGACGGGCACCGCCTCAGCCTGGTGCAGCGCCCGCTGGAGGGGCAGTTCAACCTCAAGCGGGGCGTGATCGTCCCCCGCAAGGGCCTCTTCGAGCTGCGCCGCCTGCTCTCCGAGGACCAGACCGGCACCTGCGAGCTGGGGTTCACCGAGACCTCGGGCGTCTTCCGCCGCGGCGACGTCACCATGGTGATGCGGCTGATCGACGGCACCTTCCCCGACTACATGCAGGTGATCCCCAAGGAGGCGGACCGGACGGTCACCGTCGACCGGCCCCGCCTGCTCGACACCCTCAAGCGCATGAGCCTGCTCTCCAGCGACCGGAGCACCAACGCCGTCCGCCTGGAGCTGCAGGAGGGCTCGCTCAAGGTCACCTCGCAGAACCCCGACCTGGGCGACGCCAAGGAGGAGATCCCGGTGGCCTACAAGGGCCAGCCGCTGCAGATCGGCTTCAACGCCCGCTACCTGATGGACGTGCTGCAGGTGGTGGAGAGCGAGCAGATGAAGGTGGAGCTCTGCGACGAGCTTTCCCCCGGCGTGCTCAAGCCCGCCGGCGACCCGGGGCCGGGGGCGCGCTACACCGCGGTGATCATGCCCATGCGGATCTGATGCACGCGCTCTTCGCCGCGCTGCTGCTCGCGACATCGGCGGACGCCCGGGCCGCGAAAAAGCCCTCGCGGGATCCGCGCACCGAAGGGCTGGGCAAGAGCTGCCAGAAGAACAAGGACTGCAAGCACCACTCGCAGCGCTGCATCCACCAGAGCGACGCGAAGGGCAAGCCCACCGGGACGGGGTTCTGCGTCCTGCCCTGCGCCTCCTTCGAGGCGGGGACGCAGAAGGTCACCCCGGGGGCCGAGGTGGACGTGAGCAAGAAAGGGAAGAAGCCCCCGCCCCGCTGCCCGCCGAAGTACGAGTGCCGCAGCGCCGGCGCCGACGTGCCGATCGACATGTGCGTGAAGCAGTAAGGCGTGCTTCTCCTCGACGTCCAGGTCCGCGAGCTGCGCAACCTCGCCGAGCAGACCGTGGCGCTGGCCCCCCACACCACCGTGCTCTTCGGACCCAACGGGCAGGGAAAGACCAATTTCCTCGAGGCCTGCTACCTGCTCTGCACCCTGCGGCCCTTGCGGGCGCAGAAGCTCCGCGAGCTGGTGCGGATCGGCAGCGAGGGGCCGGCACTGGCGCGCGGCCGCTTCCAGCTCCCCGGCGGCGTGCGCGAGGTGGAGGTGGAGATCGGCCGGGAGGGCCGCTCGGCCCGCCTGGACGGCAAGCCGGTGCGCGATCCCGAGGAGCTCTTTTCCGGGCTGGCCACCGTCGCCTTCACCCCCGACGAGCTGGCGGTGGTGAAAGGAGGGCCGGAGGGGCGGCGCAAGCTCCTCGACCGGGCGGTCCAGAACCGCCACCCGGCCCACCTGGCCGACGCCCGCGACTACGCCCGGGCGCTGCGCTCGCGCAACGAGCTCTTGCGGCAGCACGCGCCCCCGCCGCTGCTCGCCAGCTTCGACCAGCCGCTGGCGCGCCTGGGGGCCAGGGTCCGGGGACGCCGCGAGCAGGTGATGGCGGAGATCGCGCCGCTGGCAAAGGAAGCTTTCGCCCAGGTGGCCCGCGGCGAGGATCCTCTCGAACTCGCCTACCTGGCCGCGGGGCGCGAGTCGGACGGTCTCGCGGAGGGCGGGCCCTCGCTGGAGGGGCGCTTGCTGGAGGCGCTGCGCCGCAGGCTGCCGCGCGACCGGGAGCGCGGGTACACCAGCGTGGGTCCGCACGCCGACGACCTGGGGCTCTCGCTGGGCGAGCGGCCGGCCCGCATCTACGCCAGCCAGGGGCAGTCGAGAGCGGTGGTCCTGGCCTTCAAGATCGGCGAGATCGAGGCCCTGCGCAGGGCGCAGGAAAGAGCGCCGCTGCTCCTTCTGGACGACGTCTCCAGCGAGCTCGATCCCTCGCGCAACGCCTTCCTCATGGCCTATCTGGCGGGGCTGGACGGCCAGGTGGTGCTCACCACCACCGACCCGCGGCTGGTGGCGAAGAGCGCGGCGAAAGAGGCGCTTTTCCAGCGGGTGGAAGCCGGCCGGATCGTCCCCGAAAACCCTGTCATTCCAGACTGATACGGGCGCCTTTTGGCCTTGATTCCGGGCGATCTTGCGTGATACTTCGCATCACTTCCCAGAGGTGTGATTTTGGAGACAGCGCAGGAGAAGCGGGCGCCCCAGCCGGCGCCCGCCGCGGGCGAGTACTCGACAGACAGCATCAAGGTCCTCGAGGGGCTGGAAGCCGTCCGCAAGCGCCCGCACATGTACATCCGCGGGGTCGGCGCCGAAGGGCTGCACCACCTGGTCTACGAGGTGGTGGACAACGCGGTCGACGAAGCCCTCGCCGGCCACGCCAGGACCATCGAGCTCACCATTCACGCCAACGGCTCGCTCTCCGTCCAGGACGACGGGCGGGGCATCCCCGTAGGGCCCCACCCCACCGAGCCGATGGACACGCTCGACGTGGTGATGACCAAGCTGCACGCCGGGGGGAAGTTCGACAGCAACTCCTACAAGGTCTCCGGCGGCCTGCACGGCGTGGGCGTGAGCTGCGTGAACGCCCTCAGCGAGTGGATGGAGGTGGAGGTCTACCGGGAAGGGAAGATCTTCAAGCAGCGCTACCAGACGGGCATCCCGGTGGGCGAGGTGAAGTCGATCGGCACCACCTCGCTGCGGGGGACCAAGGTGACCTTCAAGCCGGACGCCACCGTGCTGGAGGCCACCGACTTCAACTTCGACGTGCTCTCCAACCGGATGCGCGAGCTGGCCTTCCTCAATCCCGGGCTGCGCATCCTCATGCGCGACGAGCGCTCCGACAAGAGCCACGACTTCAAGTACGAGGGCGGGATCGTCGCCTACGTGGAGCTGCTCAACAAGAACAAGACGGTGCTCTTCGACCCGCCCATCTCGGTGAAGGGCGACGCGGGCGGGGCCGAGGTGTACGTGGCCCTGCAGTGGAACGACGGCTTCGACGAGAAGGTCTTCTCCTTCGCCAACAACATCAACACCGTCGACGGGGGGCCGCACCTGATCGGCTTCAAGAGCGCCCTCACCCGCACGGTGGTGAAGTACGGGGAGGAGAACAACTCCTGGAAGGAAGTGAAGGAGTCTCCTTCGGGCGAGGACATCCGCGAGGGGCTGACCGCGGTGGTCTCGGTGAAGATCTCCGGCGCCCAGTTCGAGGGCAACCTCAAGGGAAAGCTGGTCAACACCGAGGCCAAGGGCATCGTCGAGGACCTGGTGGGGCGCAAGCTCACCGAGTACTGGGAGCGCAACCCGGCGGTGGCCAAGCGGGTGATGGCCAAGGTGGCGGACGCGGCCCGGGCGCGCATCGCCGCCCGCAAGGCGCGGGAGACGGTGCGGCGCAAGGGGGCGCTGGACTCGGCCTCGCTGCCGGGGAAGCTGGCCGACTGCCAGGAGCGGGACCCGGAGAAGTGCGAGCTTTACATCGTGGAGGGCGACTCGGCCGGCGGGTCTGCCAAGCAGGGGCGCGACCGGCGCACCCAGGCCATCCTTCCCTTGCGGGGGAAGATCCTCAACGTGGAGAAGGCCCGCTTCGACAAGATGCTCTCCTCGCAGGAGATCGCCACCATGATCACGGCGATCGGCACCGGCATCCACGACGAGTTCGACATCGGCAAGCTGCGCTACCACAAGATCATCCTGATGACGGACGCCGACGTGGACGGCAGCCACATCCGCACGCTCCTGCTCACGTTCTTCTACCGGCAGATGCACGACGTGGTGGCGCGGCAGACGGAGGACGGGGTGCAGAAGCACCACCTCTACATCGCCCAGCCCCCGCTCTACCGGGTGAAGAAGGGCAAGCACGAGATCTACCTCAAGGACGCGGCGGCGATGGACGCGCACCTCCTGGCCATCGGCACCGAG
>DATKAG010000433.1:0-6080 GCA_035498355.1 Myxococcales bacterium
GCCGAGGGGTACGTCGCCCGCCGGGAGCGGGCCACCACCGCGGCGTCGAGGAGGGCGGTGCGCAGCAGGCGGAAGATGGGGCCGGGCAGCGGCGACCACATGTTGAAGTCCCCACAGAGCACCAGGGGCGCCTCCAGCGCGGTGTCGCGGAGCAGGTCGGCGGAGAAGAGCATCGCCGCCTGCTTGCGCCGCTCCCCTCCGGAGAGGCCGAGGTGCAGGTCGAAGACGTGCAGGCTGCCCCCGTCGGGCAGCAGCAGATCCGCCCGCAAGCAGCCGCGGGGCTCGCGGCTGGGGACCGAGAGGTCGTAGTTGCGCGTGCGGGAGATGGGAAAGCGGGAGAGGATGGCATTCCCGTACGGGTGGCCGCGCAGGAGCAGGTTGGGCCCCCAGGCGACGGACCATCCCAGCCGGCGCCCCAGGAACGAGGCCTGGTCCCCCACCTCGGCGCCTCCGTTCACCTCCTGCAGCGCGGCCACGTCGCACTTCATCTCCTGCAACAGGGCCGCGATCCGGCCGGGATCGCAGCGCCCGTCGCGCCCCCAGCCGCCGTGGATGTTCCAGGTCACGAGGCGCACGGCGCCTCTCTGCGCGCCTGCGGCAGGCCCGGCCGGAGGCGGCCGCTGCGCTCGAGGAAGAAGCGGTGCAGGTCCTGGGGGCGCACCACCGAGGCGAAGGCGCCCTCTCCCAGCTCCTGGGGATGGATGACGAAGGTGTCGAGCTGCTCCGGCGCGAGCCCGCCGTGCGAACCGAACTCGAAGGGGAAGGCGACGGTGGCCCCGCAGGGCGCGGCGGTGCCCAGCAGCACCAGGTCGCCGGCGCTGCGCATGCGCAACAGATCGCGCGCGTACACCGCGGCGAGCGGGTGGCCCACCTCGTGCGCCATCCGCATGGCGTCCTGCGGCCGGTGCAAGAGCAGCCGCCGGTCGCCCCGCAACGCCAGCGGTCCCTGCTCGCCGCGCACGAGGGTGAACCCGACCGCGGGCGATTTCGCGCACCGCTCCAGCAGGCCCGGATGCAGGGCGCGGATCTGGCCCTCGCGCAGCGGCTCGGCGACGCGGGTGGAATAGACGTGGGCGATGTCGCCGGCGGGGACCACCAGCAGGGGCCCGTCCGCCCGATCCGGCCGGGCGCCGTCGAGAAAGCGGGCCAGGTGCCGCGCCCAGGCCAGCGCCGCCTTGCCGGCCACTCCGGGCGCGGCGCCGGCCACGCGCCGCATCCAGCGCGCCCGGGCGGCGACCGCGGCCGCCTCGCCGCCGCCCGCCCCGCCGAAGGCCACCGTCTCCGAGCCGGCGGTGAGCCCGTCGGCCAGGAGGTGCTCGCCGAGCGACTCCCCCAGGACCAGCTCGGCGGGCCGGGTGGCCGCCTGCCCGTGATCGCTGAAGAGGTAGATCTCGTAGCCCAGCTCGGGCAGGGCGTTCACCGCGGCCACCACCCGGCCGAGCATCCGGTCCAGCTCCCAGAGCTTGAGCAGCGCCCTGCGGGAGAGGGGCCCGCGGCGGTGGGCGTACTCGTCGTACCCGATGAAGCAGGCGTAGACGATGGGCGTGCCCCGGGCGATGTCGATCACGCAGGAGTTGGCCGCGAACTCCGCGAACAGGCACTCGGTCATCACCCGGTGGAGGAGGAACTGCGGCTCGTGCTGCAGCGACCCCACGTGCGCCACCCACTGCGCCGTCTCCACCAGGGCGGAGGCAACGTCGAGCCCCAGGGCGGTGGCGATGCGGCCGAAGGTGGCGCTGTGCACCAGGGCCGCCGCCAGGGCGTCGTGGAGCTGGGGGGCGAGAGGGGCGCGGGAGATCTCCTCCATCCCGAAGTCCTCCGCGCGGAGGTCCTCGTCCCATCCGGAGAGCGCCCAGCGGCGCAGGTTGGCCCCGCCGGAGAAGATCGAGCAGTAGACCGATCCGTGGCGCAGCAGGGGAAGGCCGGCCTGCTCCAGCTCGTCTTCCAGCAGGCGCGCGTCGTCGGCGCGGTCCATGCGCACCTCGCGCCCGCGGCGCTTGTCGAACCAGGTGTAGCCGGGGATGTCGGCCGTCACCCCGTAGAGCAGCCCCGCCTGGAAGGCCGGCGTGCTGGTGGGCGCACCGGCCCGGCAGGGCGAGAGGCGGTACGGCCCGCGCTCGAGCAGCCCGCGCAGGGTCGGCGCGTATCCGCGCTCCATCGCCTGCTCGAGCTGGGAGAGTCCCACCCCGTCGAGGTGGAGGAGGAGGATCCGCTTCCCGGAGGGGAGCGGAGCACGCGCCTGCCGGCCGCGCGCCGCGACCGGCCGGAGCAGATGGCGCACGAGCCCCTCGACCAGCCGGGAGCGGGCGCGCCCGGACACTACGCCTCCCGCTGCCGCAGCGCCCGGAAGACCGAGAAAGGAAGGCGGACGATCTCCCGGGCGATCTGCAGCCCGATACGCAGGGGAGCGAGCAGCACCCCGGCGGCCGACCCGGCGAGGCGCGCCGCCTTTTGCGCGGGCCCGGGCATCTTCTCCAGGCGCTCCCGAGCCTTCTCCCGCAGTGCTTCCGGCGCTTCGCGGGCGATCTCCTTCGCTTCCTCGACCGAGCGGGGGATGCGGAGGGGGAACTCGGGGCCGATCGCCCCGTCGCCCGCAAGTCCCGCCACCGCTTCCAGCTCGTCAGCCATCCTCCGGACGACCTCCCGCTCCTGCTCGGCGTCCTGCCGATCGCGCTTGCGCGCCTCGGCGCCGGCGCGCTCCTCCTCCGCCCCGCCCACGAACTCCTGGTGCCGCGTCTCCTTGCGCTCGATCGCGGAGACCCGCCGCTGGTGCCGGCTCCCCTTGCCCGCATGCCTGGCCACGAAAGCCCTCCTGGTGAGGGAAAAAATTAGGAACTACGACACGTTGTCGCAATGCGGCACGCCCTGCTTCTCTGCTAGACTCCTTCCGTGCCCTCCCTGGAATTCGCCGGCGCCACCGACGTCGGCCGCAAGCGCGATCACAACGAGGACGCCCTTCTGGTGCTGCCGGAGCACAGCCTCGCCGTGGTCTGCGACGGGATGGGAGGCCACGAGGCGGGAGAGGTGGCCTCGGGGATCGGCGTGGAGACGGTCAAGCGCTTCTTCGAGCTGGCCCACGACCCGGAGGCGACCTGGCCCTTCCGCTACGATCGGAGCAAGGACGAGGGCTGGAACCTGCTCTCGGTGGCCGCGCAGTGGGCCAACCAGCGCATCCGCGAGGCGGGCGACAACGGCAACGCCCCCGCCGGCAAGCGGGGCATGGGCACCACCTTCGTGGGCTGCCTGTTGCGCGGGGACAAGGCCTGGTTCGGCTGGGTGGGCGATTCCCGCGGCTACGTCTGGCGGCGCGGCGAGCTGCACCCCACCACCAGCGATCACTCGCTGCTCAACGAGATGATCCGCACCGGGCGCCTCTCCGGGGAGGAGATCGAGAACTTCCAGCACAAGAACGTGATCACCCGGGCCCTGGGGATGGCCGATCAGACCGAGGTGGACGTCAACACCTGGGACCTGGAGCCCGGCGACGTCTGCCTGGTCTGCTGCGACGGGCTCACCGGAATGGTGCCCGACCAGCGCATCGCCGAGATCCTCTCCGGCGAGAAGGACCTGAAGGCCGCCTGCCAGCGGCTGGTGGACGAGGCCAACCAGGCCGGCGGGGTGGACAACATCACCGTCGCGCTGGTCCGCTACCAGCCTCAGTAATTCGCCCAGTCTCTGAGGATCTGCTCGTCCAGGTCCGGGATGGTCGACGCCTTGGCGTCGATGGGCTTGCCCTGCGCGTCGAGCACGGTGTCCAGCCGGGGAGGGAGCACGGCCACCCGGCGGGGCAGGCCCTGCAGGCGGGCGGCCACCTCGTCCCGCCACTTGGGGTCGGGGTGGGAGGCGTGCTGGTCGAGAAGCTCGCGCCAGCGGGGATCGTCGGCCGACTTCATCTGCTGGAGGAAGGCGAACAGATCCTGCGCGGCGGAGCGGAAGCGGCCCGCGTCGCGCACGGCCAGGTACTTGCGGCCCCCGGATTGCCACTCGATCAGCGCGCCCTTGTCCGCGAACCACCAGAGCTGGAGCTGGACGGCGCGGGCACGGTCGTCCTCGATGGGATCCGGCTCGCCCGCCGACGCCGCCAGCCATTGCGCGGCCGCGAACTGCGGCCACAGTTCGCGGCAGCGGGGATCGGGGAGCAGGTCGACCGCCGCTCCCGCGCGCAGGTGCGCTTCGGCATCGGCGAGGACCTCGCCCAGGACCGGCGAGGGCGCGGGCGCGCGGGAGAGCTCGCGCAAGGCGAGCTGGGCGAAGCGGAGGGAAGGGGCGCAGCGGGAGAGGTCGCGCACCAGGTCCGGCTCGGCCAGGGCGGCGATCACCGCCTCCTCGCGCACCACGGCGGCCACGTCCAGGGCCGCGCCGAAGAGCGCGCTCTTGGTGGAGACGGTGAGGGCACAGGTCCGCAGCGGCCGGGAGGCGCCGGCGGCGGCCAGCAGCATCAGGGCCTCGCCGCTGTTGCGCAGCCGGACCCGCTCCAGCACCTGGCCGCGGCTCGGGTCCGCGAGCCCCACCACCGCGCCGAACAGGGCCTTGCGGCCGCGCGGGTCGGCGCTGGTGTCGGAAAATCCGGCCCAGGCGTCCACGGGGCCGAAGGCCTCCGCCCAGGAGCGCTCGGCCGGCGCGAGCAGGTCGGGCTCGCCGGAGCGGAAGAAGGAGGCGAGCGCCTCGAAGACCGCCCTCTGCGGGGGAGCGGAATAGGGCAGCGCCCGCTCCAGCGCCTCGGCGAGGGCGGGCAGGCGGTAGACCTGCTCGACCACGGCCCCGCCCTGCTTGACCAGGCGCGAGTGCAGCGGCGCCCGCTCGCTCACGCCCTGCAGGTCGCGCAGGGTGACGCCGTCATAGAAGTTCACCGCGCTGGCGGTGAGGTCCGCGCCGTGGACGGTGCGGCGGGCATCGACGCGCGGGTCGAACAGCGGCCCCTCCAGCGCCCGGAGCGCGTATTCCATCCCCACCCCGCCCAGGCCCATGTCCGCGCCCGCCGCCGCGGCGGCCAGGGCGGCGAGGCGGAATTCCGCGGCGGTGAACGCCGGCGCCCTCTTCCGGCCGGTCTCCAGGTCGTGGAGGCCGTGGTTCAAATAGACCGCGCGGGCGAACTCGCGGATGCGGGGGAAGAGGTTCGCGGGCACCACCTGGGGGCGGGAGAGGATGCCGCGGAGGATGCGGATGGCGGGGAGGTTGTGCCGGTAGCCCTGCTCGGCGGCGAGCGGGTCGCCCGCGGCGGCAGCCTGGGCCGCGAACCAGGCGACGAGGCGCTGATCGCGGGGGAGGGAGGCGAACCGGGGCGCGCCGAGCGCGAGCACGGCGACGCCGTCCACCTCGCCCAGGCGCACGGCGGGCTGGGCCTCGAAGAAGGGCAGCGGCGGTCCGGCGGCGGGCCGGGGATCGGGCGGGGGAGGAACGCGGGTGGGGGCGGCCGGGGCGGCCGGCGCCTCCCTCGGCCGCGGGGCAGACTTGCAGGCGAGCGCCGCCGCCAGCACACCCGCTCCCATCGCCGACCAAACAGGCGGGCCGTACCGGCGCATGCGCGTTCCGTACCACATCCGGGAGCGGTGGACATCCGGGCCGCCGTCGGGGAAACTGGCCGCGCAGAGGCCGCGATGACCACCGATCACATCCACTTCGGCGATTCCACCCGGCAGGCCGCCCTGTTCGAGACCATGATCCTGGCGGCGGCGGCGGACGGATCGGTGGACAAGGTGGAGGTGGAGGAGATCTACCGGCGGGTCTTCGAGCGCCCGGAGTTCCACGGCATCCACGCCGACGACCTGAAGACCGCCATCGAGCACGCCGCCCGGCGGGTGGCCGAGGCCCACAGCCTCGAGCACATCCTTCCCTCCATCGTCGACCGTCTCCCGGACAAGGCTTCGCGCGAGCTGGCCTTCGGGCTGGCCGCCTCGGTGATCGTGGTGGACGGCCGCACCCCGCTCTCCGAGCTGAACATCCTCAAGGCGCTGCAGGACATGTTCGATCTCTCGGAGGAGGACGTCGCCCGCCTCTTCGAGACCGCCCAGCAGCACGGAGAGTTCCCGCCCACCAAGGGAAAGTAGTTGGCGCTCCAGATCCGCTTCTTCATGGCGGCG
>DATKAG010000434.1:0-6377 GCA_035498355.1 Myxococcales bacterium
CAGGTCCTCCAGGGTGAGCCCGGCGCCGGCCAGCGCCGCCGGATCGGCCTGCACTCGCACGGCAGGCTTCTGCGCCCCGTTGATGGTCACCAGGCCCACGCCGGAGACCTGGGAGATCTTCTGCGCCAGGATGCTGTCCGCCGCGTCGTTCACCTGGTCGAGGGGGAGCGACTTCGAGCGCACCGAGAGGGTGAGGATGGGGACGTCGGCGGGGTTGCTCTTGGAGTAGGTGGGCGGCGCCGGCAGGGTGCGGGGGAGCAGGTTGGAGGCGGCGTTGATGGCCGCCTGCACGTCCTGCTCGGCGGCGTCGATGCTCCGGTCCAGCTCGAACTGCAGGGTGATCTGGGAGGTGCCGAAGCTGGAGACCGAAGTCATCTGCGACAGCGCCGGCATCTGCCCGAACTGGCGCTCCAGGGGGGTGGTGACCGCCGAGGCCATGGTCTCGGCGCTGGCCCCCGGGAGCAGGGTGGAGACGAGGATGGTGGGATACTCCACCTGGGGCAGCGCGCTCACCGGGAGCTGCCGGTAGCCGATCGAACCCGCCAGCAACAGGCCCACCGTGAGCAGCGCGGTGGCCACGGGCCGGCGGATGAACGGCTCGGAGATGCTCACTGGCGCGGCCCCTTCTGCGCGCGCGGGGCATCGGCCTTGGGGCCCTCGCCCTCGCGCGGGGCGCGCCCCGGCTGGCCGGCCTGGCGCGCCGCCACCTTGCTTCCCGCCCGCAGCTGGTTCTGCCCGTCCACCACCACCTGCTCGCCTTCGTTCAGCCCCTTGCCCACCACGGCCAGGTCGCCCTCGGTGTGCTCCACCTCGATGTTCCGCGGCTGCACGGTCTGGTCGGACTGGATCACGTAGGCGAAGGTCCCTTCGGGCCCCCGCTGGGGGACGGTGGCCGGGACCACCAGGGCGTCCTTGCGGGTGGTGAGCAGGAGCCGGGCCTTGACGAACTGGTTGGGCCAGAGCAGCCGCTGGGGGTTGGGGAACACCGCCTTGAGCCGCAGGGTGGCGGTGGCGGCGTTGATCTGGTTGTCCACCAGCGCCAGCTGGCCGTCGGCGAGCTTCTGCGCGCCGTCCCGGCTCCAGGCCTCCACCGCGATCGATCCGCGCTGCAGCTCCTGCATCACCCGGGGAAGCTCGTCCTGGGAGAGGCTGAAGAGCACGGTGATGGGATCGAGCTGGGTGATCACCACCAGCCCATTGGCGTCGGCGGCGTGCACCACGTTCCCCGGGTCGACCACGCGCACGCCGGTGACGCCGTCGATGGGGGAGCGGATGTTGGCGTAGTCGAGGTTCAGCTTCGCCGAGGCGATGGCCGCCTGGTCCACCGCCACCGCCCCTTCCAGCTGGCCCACCAGCGCCAGCTGGTCGTCCGCCGCCTGCTGCGGGTTGAGCTTCTTCTCCGCCAGCTGCTGGTAGCGCTTGAGGTTGAGGCGGGCGCCGGTGAGCTGCGCCCGGTCGCGCTCCAGGGCGCCCTGCGCCTGGGCGAGCTGGTTCTGGAAGGGCCGGGGATCGATCCGGGCCAGGAGCTCGCCCTTCTTCACCAGCTGGCCTTCGCGGAAGAGGACCTGGTCCAGCCGCCCGTCCACCTGGGTGCGGACGGTGACGGTGTAGAAGGCGGCCACGTTGCCCAGCCCGTCCAGGTAGATGGGCACGTCGCGGCGCTGCACGGGGGCGGCCACCACCGGGATGGCGCGGGCCGCCGCCTGCGCCTGGCTGCGCTGGACCGCCGCCTGCTTCTTCTCCGAGCTGCGGCGGAAGAGCAAGACGCCGATCGCGGCGATGGCCGCCACGGCGATGACGACGAGGAGGATCCGCCGGTTCCGCATTGCCGCTCCTATTGCCGGCCCAGCGCGCGCAAGAGCTGTGCGCGGGCCGTGGCCAGCCGATCGTCCGCCTGCACCGCCTGCGCCGCCGCCTGGGTGAGCGCCAGCTGCGCGTCGCCCAGCTCGATGCCGCTGCCCACGCCCAGCTGGTAGCGCTCCTCCGCCAGCCGGAGCCGCTCGCGCGCGTTCAAGAGCGCCTCCTGGGTGGCGCTCAAGGATTCCTTGGCCGCGCGCACCGCCAGGCGGGCCGCATCGACGTCGGCCCGGACCTGGAGTCGCTGCAAGTCGAGCTGAGCCAGCGCCGCCGTCACGTTCGCTTGCGCCTCGTTCACCTGCGCGCGCGTCAACCCGCCCTGGTAGATGTTCCAGGTGAGCGTCACCCCCGCGCCGAGCCTCCAGCCGAGCTCGTCGAGCGAAGGTCCGCTCTGGAAGAAGCCGGCACTCGCGCCCAGCGAAGGCCAGTACTGGTCCTTGAAGGAGCTCACCGTCAGCTGCGCGGCGCGGATCTGCTGCTCGAGCGACTGGATCTCGGGGCGGGCCTGGTCCGCCTCTTCCAGCAGTCTCTCCAGCGGGAGGTCCTCACCCTGCAGAGGCTGGAGCTGCACGTCCGCGACCTCGTAATCGGTGGGGCCTTGGAGGCCCATGGCCGCGTTCAGCGTCACCTTCGAGGTCTGGTAGGTGTTCTCCGCGTTGATCAGGGCGACCCGCGCGTTGGCCGTATCGGTGCGCGCTTGCACCAGGTCGATCTCCGCGTGCGTCCCGGCCTGCACGAAGCCCTCGGTCTGCGCCAGGTGCTTGAGCTGGTTGTCCAGCGTTTCCTGGGCGACCTTGACCAGTGCCCGGTTGGCCCGCGCGTCGAAGTAGGCGGCGCGGACGTTGAAGTCCACCTGCAGCGCCGTGGCGCGCTCGGTAGCGGCCTGCGCGTCGGCCGACGCCTGCGCGGACTTCAGCCTGTTGAACTGGGAGAGGAAGTCGAAGAGGAGGAGCGAAGCGGTGGCGCTGTCGGAAAAGGTGTTCGGGAAGACGAAGGACTGGCCGGACGTGCTGATGCTCCCGCTGGTGCCGCCCCCCGCAGCGCCCCCGGTGGCGATCTGCCGGCCGTATCCGGCGGTGGCGCTGACCTGCGGCAACATCGGTGCCAGGGCCTCCCTCGCCCGAGCGGACGCTGCAGCCGTGTTCGCCTGGGCCTGGCGGATCTGCGGCTGGTGCTCGCGCGCCGACTGCAGGGCGTCGTCGAGCGAGAGCAGGTTCGCCGCGACGAGGAGTGCGAGGGCGATCATGCGCTCCTTCCCCGCGCGTCTTCCCCGGCAGCGGCCGCGGCGAAGAGATCGAGGTTGGAGATCACCGTGCGCAGCGCGGTCCGCAGCGCCTGCTGCTCGCGGCGGGAGAGCCCGCGCACCAGCGCCGTGCGCACGGAGGCGGCGATGGGGGCGATGCGCTCCGCCATCCGGCTCCCGGCCGGGGTGAGGAGCACGCGCAGGGCGCGCCGGTCGCGGTCGTCGGGCAGGGTGCGCAAGAGCCCGCGCTGGGCCAGGCCCTCGGCCATGCGCGAGGCGGTGGGCGCGTCCATCCGCTGCCGGCGGGCGATCTGGCCCAGGGTGGCGCCGGGCGCCTCGCGGGCGGCGTTGAGGAACCAGAACTGGCGCGCGGTCAGGCCCAGCCCCCGGGCGCGCTGCTGCACGGCGAGCTTGACGCTGCGTTGGGCCACCGCGATCAGCAAGCCCACGTATTCTTGCTCGCGCAACATTTGCCACGGCAAGTAATTGCCTGCCGGGCGAAGGGTCAAGGACAAAGGCCCCCGAGAAACAAATCGAGACAAAACAGGCTCGGCCGGCCTACATCTGTCGCATGGAAGCGCACGTTCCGCTCTGGCAGCGCGCCGCCGGCCCTTTGCGCCGTCAGGCCGCGCGCTTCCCTTTCGAGCGGGGCGTCCTCATGGGGGTGGCCGCGGTGGTGGGACTGTACGGCGGCCTGGCCGCCGGCCTCTTCGCCACCGCCATCCGCACCGTTCAGCTGTTGATGTTTCGCGGGGACGAGGTCGCGTCCTCGCTCTTCGGCCAGGACCACACCCGCTGGCTGCAGCTCTTCCGGGGCCGCCTGGGAGCCGTGAGCTGGCACTTGGAGTTCGCCGCCCTGGCGGCGCTGCTCCTGCTCGCCGCCGGGGCGCTGCAGGCCCTGGGGCGCAAGCGCATCCCGCTGTTCGAGGCCCGGCGGATGCGGTCGGTGGCCCTGGCCGCCGCCCTCGGCCTGGCCGTCTACTATCCGTTGCTCATCCTCCGCACCTTCAACGGCACCTTCCACGAAACCGCGGGCGGCCTCTACGCGCTTCTCTTGCAGGCGCCGCGCTGGCTCTGGGTGGTGGCGCCCGCCGCCGGCGCGCTGCTGGCGGCGCTGATCGTCCGCCTCAGCCCCGAGAGTGGCGGCCACGGAGTGGTGGAGGTGATCGAGGCGGTGCACAAGCGGAACATGCCCATCAAGGGTCGGGTGGCGGTATGGAAGTCCCTCGCCGCCGGCCTGGTGATCGGGTCCGGGGGAAGCGCGGGACGCGAGGGGCCGGTGGTCCATCTGGGAGGCGCGGTGGCCTCTTCCCTCTCCCGCTCGCTCGCCTTCCCCCGCAGCGAGACCTCCATCCTCCTGGCCGCCGGCGCGGGCGCAGGCATCGCCGCCTCCTTCCAGGCCCCGCTGGCGGGATCCCTCTTCGCCCTGGAGATCGTGCTGGCCGATTTCGACGTCCGCCGCTTCGCGCCGGTGGTGCTCGCCTGCGTCACCGCCGTCGCCACCTCCCGCGGGCTGATGGGCGGGACCACCGAGCTGCGGGCGGTCCGCTGGTCGCTGACGCATCCCTCCGAGATCGCGGTGTACCTGTTGCTCGGGGTGCTGGCGGGCCTCTGCGGGCTGATCTACACCCGGGTGATCCACGGGGCAGAAGAGAAGCTGGGGAAGCTGCCCCTGCGGCCGGAGCTGCGCGCCGCCCTGGGGGGGCTGGCAGTGGGATGCCTCGGCCTGCTCGCGCCGCGGATCCTGGGGACGGGCATCGAGACCATGAACGCCGCGCTCGCCGGGAGGCTGGCGTTCGGGGCCCTGGTCCTGGCGCTTCTTTGCAAGCTGTTCGCCACCTCCTTCACGCTCGGGTCCGGGTCGCCCGGAGGCAGCTTCTTCCCCGCGGTGTTCCTGGGGGCGATGCTGGGGGGAGCCTTCGGGCAGCTCGCCCACTCGGCCATGCCCGCCATCGCCGCCTCTCCTGGGGCGTACGCCGCCGTGGGGATGGGCGCGGTGGTGGCGGGGGCCACCCTGGCGCCCCTCACCGGCGTCCTGATGATGTTCGAGCTGACCGGGAGCTACCAGATCGTGCTGCCGCTGCTCGTCGCTTGCGGCACGGCTGCGGCCGTCGTGCAAGCGATGCTGGGCGGCTCCATCTACAGCATCGGCGCGCGCCGCCGCGGCGTCCAGCTCTCGCGGGGCGGCTCTTTGCTGAGCGACCTCTCGGTGGAGCAAGCTCTCGACCCGGTGGAGGCGCTGCGTGCCGACCTCCCCTACCAGGAGCTGGTCCGGCTGATCGGGCCC
Organism: Myxococcales bacterium; assembly: GCA_035498355.1. Taxonomy (GTDB): domain Bacteria; phylum Myxococcota; class Myxococcia; order Myxococcales; family 40CM-4-68-19; genus 40CM-4-68-19. Next base: position 5,388 of record DATKAG010000434.1, read on the forward strand.
ACCCGGCATGCCGCGTTCCCGGTGGTGGACGGGGACTCCCTCACCGGCATCCTCTCGGTCCCCGAGGTCCGCCGGGCGCTGCTCGATCCTGCGGTGGACCGCACCGCCACCGCGGCCTTCTTCACCCGGCCGGCCGAGACCTTCCTGCCCGACGACGACCTGGCCACGGCCGTGCAGCGGATGGAGCAGGCCGGAGCCTCCGAGGCGCTGGTGCTGGACGCCGCGGGGAAGCCGCTGGGGGTGGTGACGCGCGAGCGGATCCTGGAGACCTTCCGCCGCGCCACCCTGGCGGGCTGACTTGTCCTCGCGGGGGGATCTAAGATGAGCGTCCATGGACCCCTCGCAGCGGTTCAATTTCGGCGCCGAGCTGATCGAGCGAAACCTGCGGGCCGGCCGGTCGGAGGCGCCGGCCATCTGGTCGGGAGGGAAGGTCCTCACCTACCGCGACGTCGACGCCCTGGTCGACCGCTTCGCCGCGGCGCTCCTGCGGGCCGGGGTGGAGCCGGAGCAGCGCGTGGTCTTCGTCCTGCCCGACTCGCCCGAGCTGGCCGCGGGCTACCTGGCGGCGATGAAGATCGGCGCGGTCTCGGTGCCCTGCAACCCGCTGCTCCGCCCGGCGGACTACGGCTATTTCCTGGAGGAGAGCCGGGCGCGGATCCTGATCACCTCGCGCGCCTGCATCGAGCGGGTGGAGCCGGGCCTCGCCGGCAAGGCGACGCTGCGGCGGGTGCTGGTGGTGGGTGAGAGCGACGAGCGCAGCTTCGAGCGCTTTTTGGAGGAGACCCCGGCCCGCAAGGTGCCCGCCGCGCCCACCAGCCGCGACGAGCCCGCCTTCTGGCTCTGGACCAGCGGGTCCACCGGCCGGCCCAAGGCGGCGGTGCACGCGCACCAGGACTGGCCGCACTGCTGCGAGCTGTACGCCAAGGGAGTGCTCGACCTGGGGCCACAGGACCGCTGCTTCTCCGCCAGCAAGCTCTTCCACGCCTACGG
>DATKAG010000435.1:0-5391 GCA_035498355.1 Myxococcales bacterium
ATCGAGTGCAACGCCCCGGAGCATTTCGCCGAGGCCTTTGACGTGCGCAAGCTGGTCCTTTGAGATCCGCAGGGGGGAAGACGACATGAAGGTGCTGCTCACCGGGCATCGCGGCTACATCGGCGTGGAGATGGTTCCGGCTTTGCGCCAGGCCGGGCACGAGGTGTTCGGGCTGGACACCGGGCTGTACGACGGGTGCGACTTCGGCGCCCCGCCCGACGCGGTGCTGCACCTGGCGGCGCTCTCCAACGATCCGCTGGGGGACCTGAACAAGCAGATCACGTACGACATCAACCTGGGCGCCTCGGTGCGGCTGGCGCAGGCGGCGAAGGAGGCGGGCGTGCGGCGCTTCCTCTTCTCCTCCTCCTGCAGCCTCTACGGCGCCGGCGCGGAGGGATACCTGGACGAGAGCGCGGCCTTCAACCCGGTCACCGCCTACGGGGAGTCCAAGGTGCGGGTGGAGCAGGAGGTCTCGAAGATCGCCGACGCGCGCTTCTCCCCCGTCTACCTGCGCAACGCCACCGCCTACGGGGTCTCCCGGCGGCTGCGGGCGGACATCGTGGTGAACAACCTGGTGGGGCACGCCGTGACCACCGGCAAGGTGCTGCTGCAGAGCGACGGCACCCCCTGGCGGCCGCTGGTCCACATCGGGGACATCATCCACGCCTTCCTCTGCTGCCTGACGGCGCCCCTGGACGCCATCCACAACCAGGCCTTCAACGTGGGGCGGACGGAGGAGAACTACCGCATCCGGGAGGTGGCGGAGCTGGTCGCCAAGGTGGTGCCCGGCTCACAGGTCTCCTTCGCCCCCGGCGCTTCCCCCGACTTGCGCAACTACCGGGTGGACTTCCGCAAGATCGAGACGCGGCTGCCGGGCTACCGGCCCCGCTGGACGCTGGAGGCGGGCATCCGGGAGCTGTACGACGCGTACCGGAAGAACGGCCTCTCCGAGCAGGAGTGGATGGGGCCGCGCTACTACCGGCTGAAGACCATCAAGGAGAAACAGGCCCGGCACGTCCTGGATGCGGAGCTGCGGAGGGCGGGATGAGCCCGCAGGCGCCGCGGGTCAGCATCGGCCTGGCCGTGTTCAACGGCGAGAAGTACCTGGAGCAGGCCGTCGACTCCATCCTCGCCCAGACCTTCGCCGACTTCGAGCTGATCCTCAGCGACAACGCCTCCACCGACCGGACGGCGGAGATCTGCAAGCGGTACGCGGAGCGGGACCCGCGCATCCGCTACTCGCGGAACGCCACCAACATCGGCGGGGCGAACAACGAGAACCTCACCTTCACCCTCTCCCGCGGAGAGTACTTCCGCTGGGCCGCGCACGACGACGTCTGCGCGCCCACCCTGATCGAGCGCTGCGTGGAGGTGCTCGATCGGCGGCCGGAGGTGGTGCTCTGCCACAGCGCGATGGTGGCCATCGACGCCGAGGGCAAGCAGACCGCCGTCCGCCACGGCCGGGAAGGGGTGGCCCCGCGCCCGCACACGCGCTTCCGCCGGCTCTCCTTCCGCAACCATCCCTGCGACGCCACCTACGGCCTGGTCCGTTCCTCGATCATGCGCAAGACCCGCCTGCAGCAGAACTACACCGACTCCGACCGGGTGCTGCTGGCGGAGCTGGCGCTCCACGGCCCCTTCGTGCTGCTGGACGAGCCGCTCTTCTTCAAGCGCATCCACGCGGAGAACCAGTACAAGGACTGGCGCGGCCGCATGGCCTGGTTCCTCCCCGATCTGAAGCAGACGGGAAAGGCCACCTACCCGAACTGGAACGAGCTCTTCGACCTGTACGAGACCATCAACCGCGTCCCCCTTCCCTGGTCCGAGCGCCTGCTCTGCAGGCTGGGGATGACCCTCTGGGCGGCGCGCTACGGCAAGGGGCTCGCCTGGGACCTGATCCACGGGGCCCGCATGGCGCTGCACTCGCAGCGCTGGCGGACCCGCCGCTACGCGGAAGAGCACCGCTGGAGGTGAGGCGGGCTAGGCGGGCACGGGGCCGAACAGCGCGTCGTACTGGGCGAAGACCCGCTGGCGGCGCTGCTCCACGGCCCGGGCGATCTCGCCGGAAAGCTCCCGCCGGCGCCCGGCGAGCTCCTGGAGCCGATCGTACCCGCGCTCCCCGTCGAACTCGTCGATCGTCATGCAGAAGTGCGACTGGCCCATCTCCTCCATCAGGGTGGCCACCTTGCGCTCGTGAGAGACCGCGAGCACCGGCCGGTGGGCCACGTGCGCGAGCAGCACGCCGTGCAGGCGCGCCGCCACCACCAGGTCGACCCCGGAGAGCACCGGAAAGAGCTCGGCCAGGGTCGGCGTCGGGCTCACGCGCAGGCGCGCGCGCGCCGCCTGGGGCAGCTCGCCGATGGCCTCCACCGTGTGCTGGACGGCGAGGGAGTCGCCGTCTGTGGTGAAGATGACCACCTCCTGGCCTTCCTCCAGCAGGCGGGCCGCCAGCTTCCCGAAGGAGGTCACGTGCCGCCGGTACCGGGAGGCGTCCTGCCGCGGCCAGTGCGCCGGCAGGCCGAAGTTCATCGGGCTCAGCCCGACCACCAGCCGGTCGCGCCCGGGCAGCGGGGCCGCCGTCACCGGCACGCCGTAGGCGAGATCGGGGACGGTGGGATCGTTCCCGGTGATCCCGGGCGCCCCGACCAGCTCGCGGGAGCGATCGTCGCGGAACGAGCGGTACCGGGCCAGGGCGAGCGCGCGGCGCACCAGGAAGCGGGAGGACCGGGAGGCGAGGGTGCCGGTTCCCACGCTCGCCACGTAGAACGGGGCGTGGGTGGCGCGGGCGAGGAGGGCGTAGCGCAGCAGCGCCCAGGGATGCCCCCAGGGGCCGCCGAACAGCTCGTCGAGCTGCCCACCCCCCGCCACCACCACGGCGCTGGCGCCGCCGAGAAAGCGCAGCGAGCGCCGGATGTGAGCGGCCTCCCGCGCGATCCGCGCCGGCGCGATGACGATGTCCCGGACCGCCCCCGGGAGCGGGGCGCGCTGCAGGGCGGCGTGCAGGGTGGAAACCGTCTTCTGCCAGGCGGAGGGCGCTGCGGTCGGGCCCTGTGCCTCGCCCTCCTTCGCCCGCCCGTTCATGTTCATCGGGTAGAAGGGGATGGAGTAGCCGAGCAGCGTGTGCGCCGGGATCCCGTGCTGCTCGGTGGTGCCTGCCGCGTTCAGGGTGAACGCGATCACCTCGCTCTTCGGCAGCCTCCTGCGGATGCCGGCGACCAGCGACTCGATGATGGCGGCGTCGCCCAGGTTCCCCCAACCCGAAGGGCTGACGATCGCGATCCGGGCGTCCGCGGCGAGGGGCTGGAGCATCAGGCAAAACGGGAGACGAGTCAGCGACTTCGCCGCGCCGTGCCCCCTAGGGAAGCAGATGCCCGAGGGCAGCGTCAAGGCCGCGGCCGCAACCGCCCGCCGGGATTGATGAGACGCGCCCCCGCCTCCTGCTGGTACAATCCTGCAGCCCCATGCGAACCGGGACCCTCGTCGCGCGGAACGCGCTCGCCATGCTCGCGGCCCAGGCCGTGACCAGCGTGCTCTCCTTCATCGCCGTTCCCCTCACCGTCCGGGCCCTGGGGACCGCGGAGTACGGGAACCTCTGGCTCGCCACCTCCATCGTCGCCTTCGCCGCCCTGCTCTTCGAGTGGGGACAGGAGGGCTACATCCCCTTCGCCGTCGCCCAGGACCCGGGCAAGGCGCGGGAATTGCTCGCCGTCACCGTGGTCCTCCGGCTCCTGCTGGCGGTCGTGATCGCCTTTCCGCTGGAGGGCGTGCTCCTCCTCCTCCGCTATCCGCCGCAGATGCACGTGCTGGTCTTCCTCATGTACACGGCCTCCGTCATCACCTCCGTGGGGGCCGGGGCCATGGCCGTGGTGCGCGGCCTGGAGAGGATGGGCTCCAACGCGGCGGCCCGGATCGTCATCGACAGCGTCCACACCGGCCTGATCGTGCTGGCGCTCTCCCTGGGCGCCAAGGCCCGGGGGGTGGCCCTGGCGGAGATCGCGGTGGGCTGCGTCGCCGTCCTGGTCTGCTCCCGGATGATCTGGCGCAACAAGATCCGGCCCGCGCCCTTCACGCGCGAGGCCGCCCGGCAGGTCCTGCGGCGCGGGTCGGCGTTCGTCCTCTGGGGCAGCATCATCGCCTTGCAGCCCAGCCTGGAAGCGGTGCTGCTCTCGAAGCTCTCCTCGGCGGACGTGGTGGGCTGGTTCGGAGCCTCGGTCCGGCTGCTCGCCTTCCTCCTCTTTCCCGCCTACATCCTCGGGGGCGCCATCGGTCCCACGCTGGCGAGGCTGCGGGCCCAGGACGACGCCGCCTTCGCGCGGACGGTGCGCGACGCCGTGCGCGCGGCGCTCTTGCTCGGCGCGCCGGTGGCGACCGGGGCGTTCGTCTTCGCCAGCCGGGGGGTGGCGTTCGTCTACGGCTCCGGCTTCGAGCGGACGGCGGACATCGTCCGCGTGCTCTCGGGGTACGTCATTCCCCTCTTCCTCAACGTCGTGCTCGGGACCGCGATCATGTCCGGCCAGCGACGGCTGGCCTGGGCGCTGTGGAAGGGCGCCATGGTGGTGGGCGGGGCGGGGATCTCCCTGTTCCTCATTCCCTGGGCGCAGTCTGCCTACGGAAACGGCGGCCTCGGCGCCGCCGGTGTGACGGTGGGGGCGGAGTGCGTGCTCTCCGTCGTGGCCATCGCCCTGCTCGGGCGTTCCACCTTCGACCTGCGCGAGGTGGCCGACGTCCTCCGCGCCCTGGCGGCCGCCGCCGCCATGGCCGTCGCCGCCCGGCTGCTCGGGCCCACCCCGTTCGCCGTCGCCCTGCTGGGCTCGCTCCTCGCCTACGGGCTGGCGCTGATCGCCACCGGCGCCATCGGCTCCCGCGAGGCCGTCCTCCTCCGGGACTCCCTCCGGGCCTCGCGCCTCGGGCGCGAGAATGGCTAGTCCCCAAATCCGTAGCGGATGATGCACCAGAGCGCCTTGAAGCCGTCGCGCCAGCCGATCTTCTTGCCTTCGGCGTAGGTCCGGCCGGCGTAGGAGATGGGCACCTCGTAGATGCGCGCCCCGGTGCGCGCGATCTTCGCCGTGATCTCCGGCTCGAACCCGAACCGGTCCTGGCGGGTGCGCACCTTCCTCAGCACCTCGGCGCGGAAGACCTTGTAGCAGGTCTCCATGTCGGTGAGGTTGAGGTTGGTGAACATGTTGCTCAGGGTGGTGAGCATCCAGTTCGCCACCGAGTGCCAGTAGTAGAGAACCCGGTGCGGCCCGCCCAAGAAACGGCTGCCGAATACCGCGTCGGCCTTCCCCTGCAGGATGGGCGCGAGCAGCACCGGATAGTCATCGGGGCTGTACTCCAGGTCCGCGTCCTGGACGAGGATGATGTCTCCGGTGGCTTCCTGGAACCCGCGGC
>DATKAG010000436.1:0-4677 GCA_035498355.1 Myxococcales bacterium
AGATCCGCATCGAGGTGGCGCGGGGGAAGCCGCAGGCGCGGGTGGAGTCGGCCGGGCGCGCTCACGAGATTTCCGTTCGCGATTCGCAGGTTCTGGTCGACGGCAAGGCCACCCGCTCGGCGGAGTTCGAGGGGCCGCTGCGGCTCGACGGACGCGCGCTGCCCGGCCGGCTGGAGGTGTTCGCCGAGGGCGGCGCGCTGGTGGCGGTGAACGAGGTCGACCTCGAGCAGTACGTGGCGGCGGTGGTGGCGAGCGAGGTTCCCCAGGGCTGGCCGAGGGAAGCGCTGCGCGCCCAGGCGGTGGCGGCGCGCACCTTCGCCGTGGCCCAGAAGGTGGCCCAGGGCGCGGGGGCCCGCGCCCACCTCGGCTCCTCCGTCCTCGACCAGGTCTACAAGAACGCCGCCCACCCGCCCGCCACGGCGGTGGAGGCCGCGCGGGCCACCTCCGGCCAGGTGCTGACCTGGGGGGCGGCGCCGATCGCGGCGTACTTCAGCGCCAGCTGCGGAGGGGTGAGCGAGAGCGGGGAGGCCGCCTTCCACCTCGCGCCCGGCGCCACGCCCTACCTGCGCGGCGGGGAGAAGGACGGCGACGGCCGGGAATGGACGGTGCGGCTGGCCGTCTCCGCCATCGAAGACGCCCTGCGCAAGGCGGGGCGCCTGCAGGCCGGGATCCGCGGCGTGGCCGTGCAGTCGCGCACGGCCAGCGGGCGGGCGGAGGTGCTCGCGCTCGCCACTTCCGCCGGGCCCCGGCAGCTTCCCGCCGTGGAGCTGCGCCAGCTCCTCGGATACGGGCGGCTTCCCTCGCTGCTCTTCGAAGTGGAGATGGAGGGGGAGACGGCGGTGTTCCGGGGGAAGGGCAGCGGGCACGGGGTGGGGCTCTGCCAGTGGGGCGCCAGGGCCCGGGCGCTGGGCGGCGAGAGCTACCGCGAGATCCTCGCGCACTACTACGCGGGGGCGGAGATCCGCCGCATGTACTGAGTCGCGTCCCGGTACACCAGGATCAGGCCGGTGAGGGGCAAAGGATAGAGGACGACGCACACCAGCGCGGTCACCACCGGCCGCCAGGGGCCGGGGGGCAGGAGCAAGGCGAACAGCGAGGCGAGCAGGGAGAAGACGACGATCAGCGCCCACATCTGGATTGCCGGCCGCCAGTGCCCGCGGAGCAGCCGCCAGGAGCGCTCCAGGGCGGCGCGGCCCGAGGCGTTCTCCAGCACCGCGATGGGGGCCGCCAGGGAGAACCCGGCGGCGAGGATCAATCCCGGGACCACGAAGAAGAGCGCGCCCAGGGCCACCAGCAGCGCGCCCGGCACGGCGGTGGCGATCGAGGCGCGGATGCGCGATCCGGCGGCTGCCCAGGCCTGGGCAGGGCCGGCGCCGTGGCCCTGGGCGAGATCGAGCACCAGAGGCGCCGCGGCGGCCTGCGCAAAGAAGAGCCCGCCGAGGAGGATGGCGGCCAGGATCGCGGTGGCGTAGGCGACCGGCAGGAAGTTGCGGAGAGAGCCCCGCAGATCGAACGCGGATCCTCCCTCGAACGCCTCGCGACCCAGCTGGCGAGTGCGGGCCTCCTGCGCCTCGGGCGTCGAGGGCGGCTTCTCACGCAGCTCCTGCTGCTTCTCCTGGATCTGCCGGGTGTGCGTGCGGGCCTCGCCGATTCCCCCGGCGCCCAAAGAGGCGAGGCCGAAGACCACCGCGCCCGCGGCGAGCAGGTTCGCGGGCAACAGCGCCACCGCGCAGGTCAGCACCAGCGCGACGAAGTGTTTCCGGTAGAGCGAGAGAGCCTGGACGAACACCGGTGCCCTCAAGCTGCCTTGAGATGCTGATCCCTTACAAGCGGGGCGGCGTTCAGGGCGCGGCGGTAGAGCGCCCCGTGGCCCTCCGCCATCTTCTCCAGCGACAGCTCCGCCTCCACCCGGCGCCGGCCACGCAGGCCCATCTGCCGGGCGGCCTCGGGCCGCAGGAGCACCGCGGCCAGCTTCTCCGCCAGGGCGGCGGGATCCCCCGGCGGAACGAGGAACCCGTTGTCGTCGTCGCGCACCAGCTCGGGCGTTCCCCCCACCCGGGTGGCGACGACGGGCAGCCCGGCGGCCATCGCCTCCATCAGGGCGTTGGAGAGCCCCTCGGCGCTGGAGCAGAGGCAGGCGGCCTGCGACCGGGAGAGGATCGCCGGCACGTCCAGGCGATGGCCGGCGAGGAAGACGCGCTCCTCCAGGCCCAGCTCCGCGATGCGGCGGGTCAGCTCCTCGCGCTCCGGGCCCTCCCCGGCGCAGAGGAAGCGGACCTTGCGCAGCCTTTCCGGGAGGCGGGCCACCGCCTCGAGCAGCGTGCGGTGTCCCTTCACCGGCCAGAGGTTGCCGATCACGGCTACCAGCGGCGCCGCGGGGTCGCCGGGAAGCGGGGAGCGAGGCTCCTGCGCCGCCTGGGCATCGAAGCGCGCAAGATCCAGCCCGTTGCGCACCACCACGCACCGCCCCGGCTTCACCCCTTCCTCGCGGAGGCAGACCTGGCGCACCGCCTCCGCGTTGGCCACCACCAGGTCGGCGAGGCGGGCGTTGAGCTTCTCCGCCTCGCGGTGGAAGCGGCCGAACCCCGCCCGCAGGTGGCCCAGGTCCAGGCGGCTGACGATGGCCTTGGCCCCGCAGAGCCGGGCCGCGGCCAGGCCGAGCAGGTTGGTGTTGAAGTCGGTGGAGTGGACGATGCGGATTCCCTCGGCCCGGATGAGCGCCGCCAGGCGGGCCAGCTGCACCGCGGTGTTGGGCCGCAGCATCGAGCCCCCGAGGGGGAAGACCTCCGGCTCGTATCCCAGCGCGCGCACCGCGTCGAGCATGGGCCCCGACGCCTCCAGGCACCCGACCACCGCCCGGAACCCGGGCGGATGCCGGCGCAGGCGCTCCACGAACTGGCGCTCCGCGCCGCCGATCCAGAAGCGGTTGACCAGGTGCAGCACCGGGATGTCGCTGGAGAACATGGCTGCAAGGCAGGGTGTGCATCGCCCGTGCCGGCGGCGAGTCCCCTTGACAGGCAGTTGCGTTTCGCAGACGACAGCGCGCGACGATGGTCAAGCCCGTGGTGGCCGCGATCGACATGGGATACGGCCACCTCCGGCCCGCAACGGCGCTGGCGGACCAGCTGGGCGCCGAGGTCCGCTCCATGGACGCGCCGCCTTTGGGGGAGGCGCGGGACCGGGAGTTCTGGGACGGGGTGCGGCGCTTCTACGAGCCGCTGACGCGCTTCTCGCAGCTTCCCGGGCTGGGGCCGCCGGCGCGCGCGCTGCTCAACGCCATCACGGCCATCCCGCCTCCGGCCCAGGACCTCTCCGCTCCCACGCAAGGCACCCGCTGGCTGTTGCGGGCCGCCCGCTCCGGCGTGGGCCGGAGGCTGGCCGAGCACCTGGAAGAGACCGGCGCCCCGCTGCTCACCACCTTCTACGCCGCGGCGGTGCTCGCCGAGATCCACGGCGCCCGCCGCCTCCACTGCGTGGTCACCGATTGCGACGTCAACCGCGTCTGGGTGCCCCAGGAGGCGAAGGGCACCGCCATCACCTACTTCGCGCCCACCGACCCGACGCGGCAGCGGCTCCTCTCCTACGGGGTGCCGCCGGGCCGCGTCCGGGTCACCGGCTTTCCCTTGCCGGGAGGGCTGGTGGGCCGCGAGCGCAAGGAGCTGAAGGAGAACTTCCACTCGCGGATGGAGCGGCTCTCCGGCAGGGGGGGGCCGCCGCTGATCGTCTTCGCCATCGGGGGGGCGGGCGCGCAGGTCCCGCTGGCGCGGCAGGCGATCTCCGGGATGGAGAGGCGGATCCGCGAGGGGGAGCTGCGGCTCGCCCTGGTGGCGGGCCGCCGTCCCGAGGTGGCCGCCGCCCTGGGCGGGGCGCTGCGGGCGCATGGCCTGGAAGGTCATCCCGGCGTGGAGCTGCTCTACGACCCGGACGTGTTCGGGTACATCCGCCGCTTCAACGCGCTGCTGGCGCACGCCGACGCGCTCTGGAGCAAGCCCTCGGAGCTGGTCTTCTTCACCGCCCTGGGGCTGCCGTTCATCTCCGCGCCTCCCGTCGGCATGCACGAAGTGGCGAACCTGCGCTGGGCGAGCGGGCAGGGCGCGGCCCTGGCGCAGGAGGATCCGGCCGGCGCCGGCGAGTGGCTCTCCGCCTGGATCCGGGAAGGCGTCCTGGCCCGGGCCGCCGAGGCGGGACTGAGGCTGCCGCAGGGCGGGCTGTACGAGATCGCCGACTCCCTGGGCTGAGTCCTCCTCGCGCGGCGGAGCGGACCGGGATAGAAGCGCCGGGGTGGACGTCGAGGAGTTCGACTACCCGCTCCCCGAGGAGCTGATCGCCCAGGAGCCGCTGCCCGAGCGCGACGCCTCGCGCCTGCTGGTGCTGCCCCGCCGATCGGGCCCGGTGCAGCACCGGACGGTGCGCGATCTGCCGGAGCTGTTGGCCCCGGGCGACCTCCTGGTGGTGAACGACGCGCGGGTGATCCCGGCGCGCCTGCGCGGGCGCAAGCAGGGAAGTGGCGGCAAGGTGGAGCTGCTCCTCCTCGAGCCGCTCCCTTCGGGCGACTGGCTGGCCCTCGGGCAGGCCTCGACGCCGCTGCGGGCCGGGGCCCGCGTCGAGGTGCCGGGGGCGAGCGTCGAGATCGTCGAGGCCCGCGAAGAAGGCCAGCTGGTGGTGCGCCTGCCCTTC
>DATKAG010000437.1:0-5460 GCA_035498355.1 Myxococcales bacterium
TTGTGGTGGCAGAGCACGGCGTCGGCGACCTGCATGTCCGGACGGAACTGGCGCAGCACGCCCTCGTACAGATCGAGCATCGCCTCCCGGTTCTTCATCGCGTAGCGCTGCGCCCAGAAGAGGTCGCGGCGGTAGTCCACCATCTCCCTGGTGCCGGCGAGGAAGACCGCCAGGTCGCGGTCGGGCAGGTCCTGGTTGTGCGCGAGCTTGCGCGCCCGGTGGATGTGGATCTCGGCCAGCGTCTTGCCGATGTTGCGGCTGCCGGAGTGGAGCATCATCCAGACCCGGTCCTGGGTGTCCAGGCAGAGCTCGATGAAGTGGTTCCCGCCCCCCAAGGTGCCAAGCTGCTTGCGCGCCTTGCCGGCCAGGTCCTTCACCGCAGGCGTCAGGTGCTGGAACTCGTCCCAGAACTCCTTGTCCTGCGGCCGCTCCACCGGATCGCGGTGCTCGTGGAACCCCACGGGGATGGCCCGCTCCAGCGCCGACCGCCAGGCGTGCAGGTCGCCGGGCAGGTCGGAGGCGCTGAGGCTGGTGCGCACCGCGCCGACCCCGCAGCCGATGTCCACCCCCACGGCCGCGGGGCTCACCGCGCCCTTCATGGCGATCACGCTGCCCACCGTGGCGCCCTTGCCGAAGTGCACGTCGGGCATCGCGGCCACGTGGTGGAATACCCAGGGCAAGGAGGAGATGTTCTTCAGTTGCTCGAGCGCGACCTTCTCGATCTCCGCCGGATCGCTCCAGGCCAGGATGTCCGCCTTGTGCCCCTGGATTCTCTGCATGGTCAGCCCAGGGCCGCGCTGATGCGCGTGGCGTAGCCCTCGCGCTCCGCGTCGGAGTCGTACTTCGTGCGCGGCCAGAAGAAGCCGCGCAGGCCATCGCCCTTGCGCCGGGGGACCACGTGCGCGTGCAGGTGCGGGACGCTCTGGGAGATCTTGTTGTTCAGCCCGATGAAGGTCCCCTGCGCCGCAAGGCCCGCCTCGACCGCGCGGGAGATGCGCTGCACCGCGCCCCAGAAGGGCGCAAGCTGCGCGGCGGGCAACTGGTGGAAGTCCTCCACATGCTCCGCGGGCACCACCAGCACGTGCCCCTTGAAGACGGGGCGGGCGTCGAGGAAGGCGCACACGCCCCCACCCCGAAGGACGATGGAGGCGGCGATCTCGCCGCGGCAGATGGAGCAGAAGACGCAGGACGGGGCCATTCCCGATACCATGGCACAGGGCGGGCGCAAGCCTGCCGGAAGGCAGCGCAAGTTGTCGGGAACACGCCACTTTCGGGTCGCGTTTCCATGCCGCGCCTCGGGCCGTGTCCAGAGGGTGGAAAGAGCGGGCCCTCGCCCGCCAAGGAGAAGAAGGACATGAAAAAGCTAATCGCCCTCCCTCTCGTGGCCGCGGTCGCCTGCGGCGGCGGCTCGTTCAAGGACGAGGCCCGCGACGCCATGCCCAGCAAGGAAGCGATCTCCATGGGCTCGCCCAGCGCCGCCGGAAGCTCGTCGTCCAGCTCGCTGACCTCCAAGGACTCGGTGGCCGGCGACCTGTCGCCCTTCTGGGGCCTGACCGTCACCGTGGCCGTGGTCTTCAACGTTCCCACCGCGGCCTTCCTCGACCTGCTCTCGCACGTGGTGGAGGACAACGACCCCACCAGCTGCGACGCCAACAGCTGCACCTGGGGCCCCGGCTCCGGCCCGCTCGATCCGGTGGCCTACAAGCTGGTGGTCTCCCGCGACGCCGACGGCAGCAGCTTCGACTGGCAGCTCTCCGGCGCGGTGAAGCCCGGCACCACCTTCACCACCTTCGCCAGCGGCGTGGCCAAGCCCGGCCCCCAGCGGCATCACGGGTCCGGCAACTTCCAGATCGACTTCGACCAGGAGGCCACCCTGGGCATCGCCGGCAACGCCACCGGACAGATGACCGTCAACTCCTACTCCAACGTCGGCCCCGCCCAGCTCGCGGTCACCTACCTGGGCGCCAACGACACCGACCACCCCGGCCAGAAGAACAACATCGTCTACGCCTACACCAACGACAACGCCGGGGGCGGTGACCTGGACTTCGCGGTGCACAACACCACCAGCGGCGACCGCTTCTCCGTGCACTCCCGCTGGAAGAACGACGGGCGGGGCCGCGCCGACGTGGCCGGCCTGGGCAGCGGCTACAACGTCTCCCTCTCCGAGTGCTGGGGCGCCGCTCCCTTCGACGTCACCTTCTTCTCCTCGAACGTGAAGGTGGTGGTCTTCCCCTGGGGCGGGCCGGACTCGGGCGACGAGGGGCAGTGCGCCTACAGCCCCGCGGCCTTCTCGAGCAAGTCGGCCCCGTGAGCGTGAGAGGACTCCGCGTGTTGACGGGCGGCCGGGCCGGCGAAGTTGCCGGGCCCGGCCCGTCCGCGCCCGCGGGGCTCCTCGCCGAACTGTACGAGAAGCACGCGGCAGCGGTCTACGGCCGCTGCCGCTATCTCTTGAAGGACGAGGCGGAGGCGAAGGACGCGCTGCAGGACGTGTTCGTCAAGGTGCTGCAGGGGCTCTCCGGGTTCCGCGCCGCCGCCTCGCCCAGCACCTGGATCCTGCGCATCGCCACCCATCACTGCCTGAACCTGCTCCGCGCCCGCAAGGCGCTCTGGCGGGAGCAGATCAAGGCGCTGCGCGCGGATCTGCGCGAGGAAACGGAAACGCCCGATCGGCGCGAGCTGGTGCGGCTGTTGCTCGCCGCCGCGCCCGAGGAGGCCCAGGAGGTTGCGGTGCTGTACTTCGTGGATGAGCTGACGCAGGCGGAGATCGGCCAGGAGCTGGGGCGGAGCCTGCCCACCGTGCGCAAGCGGCTGCAGGAATTCCTCGACTGCGCGCGCGAGGCGCTGGGCGTGAAGCTGGAAGGAGGCGACCTGTGAACCTGGACCTGGGCGGACCCGGAGCGGGCTGCTCGGCCCTGCGCGTGCGCAGGCTGCTGGCAGGCGAGCTCTCGGGGGTGGAGAAGGAGCGGACCGAGGAGCACGTGCGGGGCTGCGAGCGCTGCGCCAGGGTGGAGCGGGAGATCGCGGAGGAGCGCGAGGCGCTGCGGCGCGACGTGCCCTTCCCCCAGTTCGCGGCGGCGGTGGCGGAGAAGCTGGCCCGGCGGCCGCAGCGCAGCTTCGCCTCCCGCTGGGCCCCGCTGGCCGCGGCGGCGGGCCTTTTGCTGGTGACGGGCAGCGTGCTGGTGCTCCAGCACCCCGACACCGACACCGTGCGCGTCAAGGGCGGCGCTTCCGCCCACCTCTTCGTGCAGGACCAGGCCGGGGTGCGCGAGGTGGCCCCCGGCGACGCGCTGGCTCCCGGCGCCCGGCTGCTCCTCTCCCTGCAGCCGGCCGGTCGCAAGCGGGTGGCGGCGGTGCTGCTGGAGCCCGGCGAGGCGAGCGTGGTGTACGACGGCCCGGCGGTGGAAGGCACGCTGCCCCAGGCTTTCGAGTGGACGGGGAAGGGCGTGGCCACCCTGCTGGTGGTGCTGTCCGATTCCAGGATGGACGCGAAATCGATCCGCTCCCCCGCCGACGCGCCCAGGGGCGCCGAGGTGCTGGCCATCACCCTGCGCCGATGACCCTGGGCCGCGCCCTCTGCGCCGCGGCTCTGCTGGCCGCGCTCCCCGCCCTGGCGGAGTCGCGGCGCTTCGCCCTGGTGGTGGGCGACGCCAACGGGGGCGCTGGCACGCGACCCTTGCGCTACGCGGAGCGCGACGCCCGCCGCATGCATGGCATCCTCACTCGCCTGGGCGGCGTGCGGCCCGAGGACGCCAGGCTCCTCACCGGCGCCTCCGCGGGCGAGGTGCGCGATGCCCTGGCCGATCTCTCGGCCCGGGCCGCGCAGGCCAAGGCGCGCGGCGACGAGACCGTGCTCCTGGTCTACTACTCCGGGCACGCCAAGGACGGGGACCTGCGCCTGGGCGACTCGCGGATGCCGCTCTCCGAGCTCCGCGAGGCCCTGCGCGGCGCTCCCGCCGACGTTCGCATCGGGCTGCTCGACTCCTGCCAGTCGGGCGCCATCACTCGCGCCAAGGGGGTGCGCGCGGCGCCGGCCTTCGACGTGCAGCAGGCCCAGGCGGCCGCCACCCGCCCGCGGGGCCTGGTGCTGATCGCCAGCTCCAGCGCGGACGAGGAGTCGCAGGAGTCGGACGAGATCGGCGCCTCCTTCTTCACCCACTACCTGGCCTCCGGCCTCCTGGGCGACGCGGACGCCAGCGGCGACGGCAAGGTCACCCTGGCGGAAGCCTACGCCTACGCCTACGCGCGCACGGTGGGGGAGACGGCGGAGTCGCGGGTGGGCGCGCAGCATCCCGTCTACCTCTACGACCTGGGCGGCGCAGGCGACCTGGTGCTCACCGAGCTTTCGCCGGCCAGGGGCGCCCTGGTGTTCCCGGCGGGCGCGGAGGGCGTCTACACCGTCCTGGACGGATCGCGCCGGGCCATCGCGGAGGTGGCGAAGCCCCGCGGCGATCAGCGCCGGCTGGCGCTCGCCCCCG
The DNA here is from genome assembly GCA_035498355.1 of Myxococcales bacterium. Taxonomy (GTDB): domain Bacteria; phylum Myxococcota; class Myxococcia; order Myxococcales; family 40CM-4-68-19; genus 40CM-4-68-19. The sequence goes on from DATKAG010000437.1 coordinate 4,479, forward strand.
GCGACTATCTGGTGAAGAAGCGGGAGGGGGATTCCCTGCTGGTGGGCAGCTTCAGCCTCTCCGAGAGCCCGGTGGAGGTGGCCGACGCCCGTCTCACCCGCCGCCCGCTGAGCGACGACCCGCAGAAGGGCGCCTCGGGCCCGCGCTGGAGCCTGCTCACCACCGGCGGCGGGCAGTTCTTCTTCGACGAGGCGGCGCGCAACGGGCTCTTCCCGCCGGCAGCCCTGGCGGGGGTGGAGGCGGCCGTCCGCGACGACCTGGGGCACGGGCTCACCTGGGGCCTGGACCTGGCGCTGGGCGGGGGATCGGCGACGCTGAACCTCCCGGGGGTGACGCCCATCCCGGAGAAGTTCTTCGAGCTCACCGGCGGGGCTTCGCTCTGGCACGACTTCCCCCTGGGGGACAGCTTCACCTTCTCCCTGGGCGCGCGGATCGCCTTCCTCTACCTGAACCGCAACTTCCAGAACCACCCGGAGCTTCCGGGGCAGGACTTCTTCACCCTCACCCCGGGGCTGCAGACGGCCCTCTACTGGCACTTCGCGGAACGCTGGTCGGCGGCGGCGCGGGCGCGGCTGAACTACCTCTTCTACAACGTCGATGGGGCGCAGAACCTCGGCTTCGCCGAGTTCGCCCTGGGAGTGGAATATGCGCTCGGCCTCTAGCGCCGCGGGGCTCGCGCTCTTGTGCGCCTGCGGCAATCTCTCCAACGAGGACATCGCCTTCATGGAGGCGATCCCCCAGAAGCAGCAGCTTCACGTCTCGGTGCCCCAGGGCGCGCAGGCCCAGAGCCTCTGCGCGCTGGGCGCGGCGGACATCTACGCCAGCGCCAGGACCACCGGGACCTCGATCAACGGCGGCGTGGATGACATCCTCGCCCTGGTCGACGCCATCCGCGCCGTCACCCCCACCAGCCGCGACGACGACTCGCGCACCTGGGGCCCGTTCCCCGACAATTCGCATCCCGGCGTGACCATGCTGGTGA
>DATKAG010000438.1:0-8885 GCA_035498355.1 Myxococcales bacterium
AACCGCGGCTTTGCAGAGTGAAGCCGAGGCTCCTGTACACCCAGGGCAGCACCCCGATGGAGTCCGGGTTCGGGTTTCTCAGGGCCAGGCCCGTGACGCTGCCCGCGCCCTTGGCACCCGCGAGTGGAGCAGGTGCGCCCCTGTCGGCCCGCCGGCCCCGGCCCAGCGGCCTCTGCGCGCGGGTGGCAGCGCAGGCGCGCTTGTGGGTGTCGCCCTGCCCGACGCTTTCTTGGCGGTCGCGCGGCGAGCGCCGACAATGTCCGGGTGAGCGTGAACGGGCCGGGCGATCCTCCCAACCCAGGAGGAGGCGCGAAGAAGACGGGTATCGCGCTGCAGCTCAAGCTTCCCTGCGCGACGCTCGACGACGTCCGCACGCGCCACCCCGAGCTGCGCGGCCGCCGGTTCTTCCTCCGCACCGGCAGCCCCAAGCCGGTCGACACCCCCATCCGCGTCAGCGCCACCCTGGGGGACGGCAAGCACTGCTTCCGCGCCAACGCGGTGGTCGAGAAGATCTACAAGGCTGGGGAAGCGCCCGAGCGCCCGGACGCCGGGATGATGCTCTGGGTGCTGCGCATGGACGAGCCCGGCCGGGAGCTGGTGGCCTGGATGGGCGGCCAGCCTCCCCCGCTGCTCAAGTCTTCCTCCCCCGACGCTTCCCAGGCGGCTTCCTCCGGGGCCGCAGCGCCCGCGGAGACCACCGGGCCCGTGCCCACCACCGGGCCGGTATCGATCCCGCCGCCGGCCTCCACGGTGGTCTCGCTGGAGGAGGCCCTGGCAGGCTCTCCGGAAAGCGCGCCGCCTCCGCCCGTGAAGCCATCGCCTCCTCCGCCGGCGCCGGCGCGCCCGCCCGCCCCCGCGGCGAAGTCCAGCCCTCCGTTGGCTGCGCCCAAGGAAAAGGCCGCTCCTCGCGCGCCCGCGGCCGTTCCTCCTCCCTCGCCCAGGCCGGCTGCTGCGCCGCCTCCCGCCCCCGCTCCGCCTCCCGCCGCCAGCGCTCCCGCTTCCGAGCCTCCGGCCAGCCCGCCCGCGTTCGAGGAGCCCCTCGCCGCTCCTCCGCCACGAGCGAGCGCGCCCGATCCGGCGCCGGAGCCCGCCACTCCAGCCGCGGAGGCGAGTGCTCCGGCTCCGCCGCCTCCCGCGCCAGCCCCCGCCAGCGCGCCGGCGCCGGAGGCGAGCCCCTGGGTCGCGCCGGTCGCGGCGGATCCATGGGAAACGGTTGCAGCGACCCAAGCCTCGCCCTGGCCCGAGACGCCGACGCCGCCGGACGATCCTTTCACCGCGCCCGCGGCCGCCGCCGAAACGGCCGCGCCCTCCGCGGAAACGCCCCCCCCCGCCTCCTGGGAAGACGCGGTTCCGCAGGCCGCTCCCGCCGCCTGGGACGCGCTGCCGCCGGCCAACCCGCCGGAACCGGCCCCCGCCGCCGCGGCTCCCCTGGAGCAGGCCGCCAACGACGACGACTTCGACGTCTCCATGGACGAGGAGCAGCAAACCGCGCCCCCGGCTGCCCCGGCTCCCGCGCCCGCCGCTCCTCCTCCTCCGGCCGCCGCTGCGCCGCCCACCCGCGTCCCTGCCCCGCCGCCCGCCCCCGACCCGCGGATCCCCTCCACGGCAGGGTCGGTCCCTCCGCCCCGGCCTCCCGAGTCGCGGCGCCCGGCCCCTCCGCCGATGCCGCCGCCGAAGCTGGCGCCCGGCGCGGCCCCGCCCAGGCCCGCGCCGGTCCAGCCCGCCGAGGAAGCGGCGGAAGCTCCGCGCCCGCGCACCGGCCCCGCCAGCGGACCGATCATCGGCATCGACCTGGGCACCACCAACTCCTGCGCGGCGGTGGTCAAGGACGGCAAGCCCTTCGTCATCCCCTCCCGGGAGGGCTACAACACCATCCCCTCGGTGGTGGCGCTGAGCGACAAGGGGAAGCTGATGGTGGGCCACCCGGCGCGCAGCCAGCTCCTGATCAACCCGCGCAACACCGTCTACGGGGCCAAGCGGCTCATCGGCCGCCAGTTCAACTCGCCGGTGGTCACCGACCTTCTGGGCCGCTTCAGCTACGAGATCGTGGCCGGCTCCCGCGGGGAGGCGGCGGTGAAGATGGGCGAGCAGGTCTTCACCCTGCAGAAGATCTCCTCGCTGGTGCTGGCGGAGGTGAAGGACCTGGCCGAGCGCTGGCTGGGATCGGCCATCTCCCGGGCGGTGATCACCGTCCCCGCGTACTACAACGACAACCAGCGCCAGGCGGTGCGCGCGGCCGGGGCCCTGGCCGGGCTGGACGTGGAGCGCATCGTCAACGAGCCCACCGCCGCCGCCATCGCCTTCGCCCAGGGCCGCTCGCTGCAGCAGCGGGTGATGGTCTACGACCTGGGCGGCGGCACCTTCGACACCAGCGTGCTGGAGCTGCACGGCAACGTCTACGAGGTGATCTCCACCGGCGGCGACACCTTCCTCGGCGGCGTCGACTTCGACAAGGCGCTGGTGCAGGACCTGCTCGCCCGCTTCAAGCAGAAGCACCGCATCGACTTCGAGGGCGACCGGGTGGCCCTGCAGCGCATCACCGACGCGGCGGAGCGGGCCAAGATCTCCCTCTCCGAACGGCTCACCACCCAGGTGAACGTCCCCTTCGTGGCCATGGTGGGCGACAAGGGCTTCAACCTGGAAGAGACGGTGAGCCGGGCGGAGCTGGAGAAGATGACCGGCGAGCTGGTGGATCGCACCCTGCGCGTCTGCGACGAAGTCCTCACCAACTGCGGCCTCAAGCCGGCGGACCTGGGCGAGGTGCTGCTGGTGGGCGGCCAGAGCCGCATGCCCCTGGTGCGCGCCAAGCTGCGCGAGTTCTTCCGCAAGGAGCCCTCCAAGGCGGTGCACCCCGACGAGGCGGTGGCCCTGGGCGCCGCCCTGCTCGCCCACTCCATGCAGTCGGGCGACATCGGCGGGATGGTGCTGGTGGACGTGCTTCCCATGAGCATCGGGGTGGGGCTTCCCAGCGGCCGCTTCAAGAAGGTGGTGGAGCGCAACACCTCGCTCCCGCACAAGAAGACCTATTCCATCTGGACCTCGCAGGACCACCAGAAGACCCTGGAGATCCCCATCTTCCAGGGCGAGGCGGAGCGGGCCCAGCAGAACGAGTACCTGGGCACCCTGGTGGTCCCCGATCTGCCCCCCGGCACCAAGGGGAACGTGGTCTTCGACATCATCTTCTCCCTCTCCGCCGAGTCGCTGCTCACCGTCACCGCCGAGGAGCGCGGCACCCGCCGCAGCGTGACCGCCACCTTCAGCACCCAGGACTCGCCGGAGGCGGTGAAGCGCCGCCTGGCGGGGAACGGCGCCGCCGAGCCGGAGCGCCTGGACGCGCCCGAGCCCGGCGACCGCAAGAGCGGGTGGATGTCGAAGCTCTTCGGCCGGAACGCCTCGTAAAGAGCTCAGCCCTTCTTCTTCCTTCCCCCGCGGTGGGCCTCGCGCCACTGCCGCACGTCGCGGCGCAGCAGCCGGCCTTCCGCGTCCAGCGTCTTGCGCCAGGCCTTGCGGTATGGGCGCAAGGCGTCGCCCAGGCTCTCGGCGATGACCAGGTTGCGGTACCAGCGGGCGTTGGCGGGCACCACGATCCAGGGCGCATCCTTCGAGGCGCAGCGGCCGATGGCGTCCTGGTAGGCTTCCGTGTAGTCCTTCCAGCGCTCGCGGTCCCGCCAGTCCTCGACGTTGAGCTTCCAGGCGTCGGCCAGGTCCTCCTCCCGGGCCAGGAGCCGCTTCTCCTGCTCCTCCCGGGTGATGTGGAGGAAGTACTTGAGCACGATGCAGTTGGCCGAGGCCAGCGTGCGCTCGAAGGAGTTGATCAGCCCGTAGCGCTCCTCCCACACCGCCTTGGGCGCCAGCCCCTTCACCCTCACCACCAGCACGTCCTCGTAGTGCGAGCGGTTGAAGATGCCGATCTCGCCCGCGCCCGGGGCGCGCAGGTGGACCCGCCAGAGGAAGTCGTGCCCGCGCTCGAGGGGCGTGGGCACCCCGAAGCTGGTCACCGTCACTCCCCGCGGGTTCAGCGCCCCCACCACGTGCTTGACCGACCCGTCCTTCCCCGCCGCGTCGCGGCCCTGGAGGATCATCAGCACGCAGTGCGTGCGCGCGCCCCACATCAGATCTTGCAGCTCGAACAGCTCCTCGTTGAGGGACTGGAAGCGGTCCTTCGCCTCGTCCTTGGAGACCTTGGCGGGGGGCTCCTCGGAGATGTCCGCCAGGCTCACCTTGCCCGGGGAGTCGAAGCGGTGGAAGCGCATGGCAGCCGGGTATCCCGGCGCACCCGGAGCGTCAAGCAGCCGGAAGTCGCCGGACCGGCTACGCCATCGGCAGCGCGCTCGCGGCCACCGCGGGAGCGCGCCGGGGAGCGCGGGAGCGCTCCTCCTCCAGGTCCCCCAACGCCCGCTCGATGCGGGGGATGACGTCCTCGCGCGTGTAGCGGATCAGGTGCTCGCCCTGGACCGCCATGGACATCGCCTTGGCAAAGGCCTGCGGCCGGCGCATGGCCTTGTAGAGCAGCCGCCAGAAGTGGAAGCGCCGCGGGGAGCGCAAACCGATGCCGAAGAGGATGCGGATCATCGTCAAGGCGTCCCCGAGGGCGAGCGAGCGGCTGCGCGCCGCCCCGATCTCCGCCACCACTTTCTCCACCCGGGCGTAGAAGGCGCCCGGCTCGTAGAGGGAAGCGAGCAGATCGCGGTAGCCTTGCAGGAGGGTGCGCTCGTCCAGCGCCGGATCGAAGTTCGGCCGGCCGAACTGGTCGCCGGTGGCGTCCGTCCGCAGGCGGCCCTCCTTCTCCAGCCGGCGCCAGAGGGCGGTGTTGGGCAGGGCGGTGAGCAGGCCGATCATCGCCGCCCCGATGGGCAGGCTGGAGATGAACTCGCGCTGCACCTCGAAGATGTGATCGCCGTCGGTGTCGAAGCCGACGATGAACCCCGCATACACCTCGAGCCCGGCGCGCGTCAGGCGCAGCACCGATTCCTGGAGGGGGAGCTTGAGGTTCTGCAGCTTCTTGGTGAGCTTGAGCGATTCCTTGGCCGGGGTCTCGATGCCCAGGAAGACGGTGGTGAAGCCCGCCTCCACCATCATCTGCACCAGCACGGGCAGCGAGGCCAGATCCACGCTCGCCTCGGTGTAGAGCTCGAAGGGCCGGCCCCTCTTCTCCTGCCAGCGGGTGATCTCCGGCAACAGCTTCGCCGCCTCCTTGCGGTTTCCGATGAAGTTGTCGTCCACCACGAAGATCGAGCCCCGCCACCCCAGCTCGTGCAGGACGTCCAGCTCCCGCAAGACCTGCTCCGGCGACTTGGTGCGCGGGTTGCGGCCGTAGAGCTCGATGATGTCGCAGAACTCGCACTGGAAGGGGCAGCCGCGCGAGTACTGCACGCTCATCGAGGTGTAGCGGGAGCGCGCCAGCAGGTCGTAGCGGGGCACCTTCGCCAAAGCCATGTCCGGCTTGGCGTCGCCCGGGGGCGAGAGCAGGTGCGGACCTTCCCCGCCCTCCAGCGCCGCCACCAGCGCCTCCAGCCGGCCCTCCGCCTCGCCGGTGAACACGTGGTCGGCGTCGGCGAACTCCTCCGGGCGGGTGCTCGCTCCCGGCCCCCCCACCACCGTGCGCACGCCCAGCCGCTTCGCCCGGGCGATCACCTCGTGCATCGAGGCCTTGTGCACCAGCATGCCGGTGAGCAAGACCACGTCCGCCCAGCGCAGGTCCCGATCGCGCAGGGGCGCGACGTTGAGATCGGCGATGCGCAGGTTCCAGCTCTCCGGGAGCAGGGCGGCGAGGGTGGCGAGGCCCAGGGGCGGATGGGGAGCCCCCTTCCCCACGATTGGGACAGCGTATTGGAAGCCCCAGTAGGTCTTGGGCGCGAGCGGCTGCACGAGCAGAGCGTTCATGCGCCGGACGATGAGCACTTGCAGGTCACGGAATGGTCATGGAGCGCGGCGAAATGACACATCCCGGGCGTCTCGCCGCGTCATGCGGGAGGGCGTAAAGTTTTCACGAGGGGAGGTTCCTTGTTCTCGAACAACCCCATCACGAGTTGCGGCGACTGCGCCCTGGGCCAGGCGGCGGGCGAAAAGCGCTGCAACTTCGCTCCCGCCACCCTCCACTCGGGCTCCGTCCTCTGCGCGCAAGGGCAGCGGGCGCACGCCGTCTACTTCCTCAAGGCCGGGCTGGTCTCCCTCTCCGCCGCGAATGCCAGCGGGGCCGAGGTGTTCCTCACCATCCGCGGCCCGGGCAGCCTGCTCTGCACCGAGTCGATGCGCGGCCAATCCTCCCCCTGGGAGGTGCGGGCCCTCTCCCGCGTGCGCCTCTGCGGCCTCCCCCCGGAGGAGATGAAGCAGTGGATCGGCCCGCAGTTCACCCCCGCCCGGGCGGTGGTCGACCTGCTGCTGGAGGAGAACGCCGCGCAGCGGGCCGAGGTCAACTTCCGCGAAGGCACCTGCCTGCGCCGGGTGGCGCGGTTCGCCTTGGCGTACGCGGCCTTCCTGGCCGAGCGGCCCGACGCGGTACGCAAGCGGACGCTGGCGCGCCTTCTGGGGATGCGCCCGGAGACCCTTTCCCGCTGCCTGACGCGGCTCGAGCGCCTGGGGGCGATCGACGCCTCCCACGGCGTGCGCGTCCAGGCCCCGCGCGCGCTCTCCTCGATCGTCTACGCTACGGGATAGCGGGCCGGCCCGCGCCCAGGCGCGCGACGGAGAACGGGGAGAGATCCACCGGCGGCGGGCGCCCGAGGATGGCCGCGGCGATCGCCTCCGCGGTGATGGGACAGAGAAGGATGCCGTTCCGGGTGTGGCCGGTGGCGTAGTAGAGGCCGGGCACCGCGGAGGGACCGAGCACGGGCCATCCGTCCGGAGAGGCGGGGCGGAAGTTGCACCAGGTTTCCAGCAGCGGGGCGGAGGCGAGGCCCGGGGCGATCTCCATGGCGAGGTCGAGGATCCCTCGCACGCCGCCCGCGGTCACCGCCCGCTCGAAGCCCACCTCCTCCATGGTGGAGCCGCAGAGCACCCGGCCGTCGGCGCGCGGCACCACGTAGCCCTTGTCGGAGAAGACCACCCTCCCCAAGAGCGGCGGCCGGGTGTCCAGCAGGGCGATCTGCCCGCGCACCGGCCGCACCGCGCCGGGCGGGAGGCCGCTGCCTTCCACCGTCGCGCTCCAGGAACCCGCCGCCAGCACCACCGCGCCCGCGTGGAGGCGGCCGCGATCGTGATCCACGCCGATGGCCCGGCCTTCCACCTGGACGATGCGCCGCACCTGCCCGGAAAGGAACTTCGCCCCCGCCGCGTGGGCGGCGAGGTGCAGGGCCCGGGCGAGGGGGCGGGGATCGATCGACGCTTCCTCCTTGAACCAGAGCGCCCCCCGGACCCTGGGGTCCAGGGCGGGCTCCAGGCGCCGGACCTCGTCCCCGTCGATCACCTCCACGGGGATGTCGTGCTTCTGGATCTGCGCCGCCCGGCCGGCGAGCGTCCGCGCGGTGAGGTCGTCGAAGGCCACCTGCAGGGTGCCGCCGCCGCGGTAGCCCAGGGCGATGCCGGTGAGGCGCTCCAGCTCGTCGGCGAAGCCCCGGTAGCGGGAGAGGGAGGCGGCGCAAAGCTGGTAGAACGGGCCCGGCTCCTCGGCCTCCACGCCCGGGGAGAGGATGCCCGCGGCGGCGCTCGAGGCCTCGGCGCCGGGAACGGAGCGCTCCAGCACCGCGACGTCCCTGCCGGCTTGCGCGAGGCGCAAGGCCACGGCGCAGCCCTGCACCCCCGCGCCGATGACGATCGCGTCGTGCTTCATCGAGGCGGGAAGCTAATCGCGGCCCTTGTTCCCCGCCACCGCCGACGGGATTGCGCCGCCCCTACCGGGAGAGGAGTTGCGCCAGGGCGAAAGCGGTGCAGGAGAGCAGGACGATGCTGGCCGTGAGCCATTCCACGAACGGCGAATCTTCGGAAAGGATCTTCGTTTTGCCAGCCACTTGAACCTCGCGATCGAGCCGCACCTGGGCAGTCATCAGACCACTTGATCGCGGTCAACGCAACCACCCGCACATCCCATTACCGTGCGCGCAACGAGCACGCCTCCCCGCATCGGCTGCGGCTCTGGCGTCCGGCAGGAGCGCGATGGCGGTCGCCGATCCCAGCGAGATCCAGCTCCGGGTCGCCGAGGCCCTGCCCTCCGACGTAGGGCGGAAGTGGGCCCGGCTCGACGCCGGGGATCTGCTGAAGCTGGGCGCGGTTCCCGGAGACGTCCTGCAGATCGCGGGGGCAAGGGCGACGGTGGCCCGGGCCACGCAGGCGCCGCCCACCCACTGCGACAAGCAGCTGGTCCTGATCGACGGGAACACCCGGGGCAACGCGCAGATCGGCGTCGACGAGTGGGCCACGGTGAAGAAGGTCCCCTTCAAGGCCGCGGAGTCGATCCTCCTCACTCCGGTGCAGGCCGGCCTGCCCGTGCCCACCGCGGAGGAGATCCCCCACCTGCGCTCGCTCCTCGGCGGCCTGGCGATCGTCCCCGGCGATCACCTGCACGTCGCCTTCCTCGGCGGGCGGCCGCGGACCTTCACCGTGGACGGGGCAGCGCCGCGCGGCGCCCTCCTCATCTCCCCCGGCACCGAGATCTCCTTCCGCACCCCCGAGCCCAGCGAGGAGGCCGCCTTCCGCGTCTCCTACGAGGACGTGGGCGGCCTGGGCCCGGAGCTGGCCCGGGTGCGGGAGATGATCGAGCTGCCCCTGCGCTTTCCCGAGCTGTTCGGGAAGCTGGGGATCGATCCCCCGCGCGGCCTGCTCCTCACCGGCCCGCCAGGGACGGGGAAGACGCTGATCGCGCGGGCCATCTCCAGCGAGGTGCGGGCGCACTTCATCCATGTCAACGGCCCGGAGATCATCCACAAGTTCTACGGCGAGAGCGAAGCGCG